>PLSK01000016.1 GCA_003165155.1 Mycobacterium sp.
GGCCGCCGAGCTCGATGTGCGCACGATATTCGGCGCCGAACTGTCGCTGGGTTCGGAGGCGCGCACCGAGAACCCGGACCCGCCCGGCCCGCACCTGCTGGTGCTTGCCCGCGGTCCGGAAGGCTACCGACGGTTGTCGCGGCAGCTCGCCGCGGCGCATCTGGCCGGCGGCGAGAAGGGCAAGCTGCGCTACGACTTCGATGCGCTGACTGAGGCTGCGGGTGGGCACTGGCACATCCTCACTGGGTGCCGGAAAGGGGCCGTCCGCCAGGCGCTGTGCGATGGCGGTTTGGAATCGGCGGAACGGGCGCTGGCCGATCTGGTGGACCGGTTCACCGCCAGCCGGGTCAGCATCGAGTTGACCCACCATGGTCAGCCGCTCGACGACGAACGCAACGCGGCGCTGGCCCGGCTGGCGCCGCGCTTCGGTGTGGGCGTCGTTGCCACCACCGGAGCGCATTTCGCCCATCCGTCGCGCGCCCGGCTGGCGATGGCGATGGGCGCCGTCCGGGCCCGGCAGTCCCTTGATTCGGCCGCCGGGTGGCTGGCTCCACTGGGTGGCTCACACCTGCGGTCCGGTGCGGAGATGGCCCGGCTGTTCGCGCAACGGCCCGAAGTGGTGACCGCCGCCGCCGAACTCGGCGAGCAGTGTGCATTCGGGTTGGCCCTCATCGCGCCGCAGCTGCCGCCATTCGACGTGCCAGCCGGACACACCGAGGACAGCTGGTTGCGACGGCTGGTCATGGCCGGCGCGTGCGACCGCTATGGGCCGGCCGAGGGTGCCCCGCGCGCGTACTCCCAAATCGAGCACGAGTTGAAAGTCATTACGCAACTGAGATTTCCGGGATACTTCCTGGTGGTACACGACATCGCGCGGTTTTGCCGGGAGAACAACATCTTGTGTCAGGGCAGGGGATCGGCGGCCAATTCCGCGGTCTGTTATGCCCTGGGCGTCACCGCGGTCGATCCGGTGGCCAACGAGTTGTTGTTCGAGCGCTTTTTATCACCGGCCCGCGATGGGCCACCCGACATCGATATGGACATCGAGTCGGACCAGCGCGAAAAGGTCATTCAGTATGTCTACGACAAATACGGCCGCGACTACGCTGCCCAGGTCGCCAATGTCATCACTTACCGGGGCCGGATCGCGGTGCGCGACATGGCCCGCGCCCTCGGCTTCTCGCAGGGTCAGCAGGACGCGTGGAGCAAGCAGATCAGCCACTGGAACGGATCGGCCGACTCTCCCGACATCCAGAACATCCCGCCACAGGTAATCGACCTGGCGAATCAGATTCGGAATCTGCCGCGACATATGGGAATTCATTCCGGCGGCATGGTGATCTGCGACCGCCCGATCGCCGACGTGTGTCCGGTGGAGTGGGCGCGCATGGAGNNAAGTTCGACCTACTCGGGCTGGGCATGCTCTCGGCGCTGCACTATGCGAAAGACCTGTTGGCCGAGCACAAAGGCATCGACGTGGACCTGGCCAGGCTGGATCTCTCCGAGCCGGCGGTGTATGAGATGCTGTCGCGCGCCGATTCGGTCGGCGTGTTCCAGGTGGAGTCGCGCGCACAGATGGCCACCTTGCCCAGGCTCAAGCCACGGGTCTTTTACGACCTGGTGGTGGAAGTCGCACTGATCCGTCCCGGGCCCATCCAAGGCGGGTCGGTGCATCCCTACATCCGGCGGCGCAACGGCCTTGACCCGGTCGTCTACCACCACCCGTCCATGGAATCGGCCTTGCGAAAGACACTGGGAGTACCGCTTTTCCAGGAGCAACTGATGCAGCTCGCGGTCGACTGCGCCGGCTTCTCGGCCGCCGAGGCCGACCAGCTCCGGCGGGCCATGGGGTCCAAGCGTTCGACCGAACGCATGCAACGGCTGCGCGGCCGGTTCTACGACGGCATGCGCACGCTGCATGGCGCCACCGACGAGGTGATCGACCAGATCTACGAAAAGCTGGAGGCGTTCGCCAATTTCGGGTTCCCGGAAAGCCATGCGCTGTCCTTCGCGTCGCTGGTGTTCTACTCGTCGTGGTTCAAGCTGCACCACCCGGCGGCGTTCTGTGCGGCGCTGCTGCGTGCACAGCCGATGGGCTTCTATTCACCGCAGTCGCTGGTGGCCGATGCGCGCAGGCATGGCGTGCTGGTGCACGGCGCATGCGTCAACGCCAGCCTGGCGCACGCCACGTGCGAGAACGCCGGAACGGAGGTCCGCCTCGGGCTGGGCGCGGTCCGCCATATCGGCGACGGCCTCGCCGACCAGTTGGTCGAGGAGCGAACGGTCAACGGCCCGTTCGCCTCTCTGCTGGACCTGACTAGCCGGCTGCAGCTGAGCGTGCCGCAGACCGAAGCGCTGGCGACGGCAGGAGCGCTGGGCTGCTTCGGGGTGTCCCGGCGGGAGGCGCTGTGGGCGGCTGGCTCCGCGGCCACCCAACGGCCGGACCGGTTGCCGGGTGTGGGGTCGTATTCGCACATCCCGGAGTTGCCGGGGATGAGTGAGCTGGAACTGGCCGCCGCCGACGTGTGGGCCACCGGCATCTCCCCGGACAGTTACCCAACGCAATTCCTGCGGGCAGACCTGGACGCGATGGGAGTGTTGCCCGCTGAGGCGCTGGGATCGGTGCCCGACGGCGACCGCGTGCTGATCGCCGGTGCGGTGACCCATCGGCAGCGGCCCGCGACTGCCCAGGGGGTGACGTTTATCAACCTCGAGGACGAGACCGGAATGGTCAACGTGCTCTGTACGCCGGGGGTGTGGGCACGGCACCGCAAGCTGGCGCACACGGCTCCGGCGCTGCTGGTCCGCGGTCAGGTCCAGAACGCGAGTGGGGCGATCACTGTCGTGGCCGAGCGGTTGGGCCGCATCAAGCTGGCCGTCG
>PLSK01000330.1 GCA_003165155.1 Mycobacterium sp.
AGGTCCTCGGCGGTCGCCGAGCTCCGCACGGCCAGACTCACCTCCTCGCCGTACTCCTGCTGAAGCCTGCGGTAGGCATCGAGAATCTCGGCGGCCAGATCGTCGGGCAGCCCGGCGCCGTAGACGATCTCCCTGGCGCGCTTGCCTTTACGCGCCAGCGCGGCGACGTCGGCGGGGTCGAGCTCGTCGAGTTCCGCGTGCAGACGGTCCCACGCGCCGGCCTTGTCCAACATGTAACGATAGGCCTGGGCGGTGATGGCGAATCCGTGCGGGACGCGGACGCCCTGGCCGGACAGCTTCTGGAACATCTCGCCCAGCGACGCGTTCTTTCCGCCGACCAGCGGCACGTCGTCGATGCCGAACTCCTCAAAAAAGCGGACGTACCCTGATTTACCCATAACCTGTCCTCTCGTAGCGTGTGAAGCATTCAGCAGCATCGAGCCCGGCCCACACGTCATGCAGGTTCGAGGACGGCGGTGTCGTTGCCCGACACCGCCGTCCTCGAAGCAACTCCAGCGCCGCCAGCGCGCCGGGCGTTGTCGGCTGCTACCGGGCCCCAATCCGGTGTCCGGTAGCGCCTGTAAAACCACCCTCGAGTGCAGGCCGACTAAGGACGCATCATGTCGCGCCCTGTCGTTCCAGCACTTTGTGGCCGCGTGTACTGCCAAGCACAGCGCCACAAATGCCAACCTCCCACAGCGGCACGCACGGAGCCAGGGCCGAAGGTAATCGAATGGGTAAACAGTGCAACGGGAGGTCTGTCGCGTCTTCATTTGAGCTGTCGGCCTGAGGAATCGGACAGTGTCTCCAGGCAGAAGCCGTTGCACGCGGCCGCAAACAGTCGACTTCGACAGGCGGTTTGTCTCGTAGATACTGTCTTTCGGCCACGGGTGGGAGGCCTGGTGGCGGCGCGGGTTTGGCAATCCACCGCGCCGCCACCAATTGGGTGCGGTCAGTGCTGGTTAGTTTTCGGCTCGTCGATCTGTTCCTTGCGGCCAGCGTCGCTGACCGTGTCCTCACCGGCGACGGTGGCGATGCCCAGGAGTTCCCGCTCGAGTACCACGGTTTCCTTTACCACGACGGCCTTGTCCCCAAGCAGGGTGACCTCGTGCTCTTCTGCGACGATGACCCACCCGGACATCGCGTCGTCACGGTTGTCCTCGGTGCCAGGTTCGCGTTCCAGACGGACTTCTTCGCGGCTGACTGGCACCGTCTTGGTGGCGTTCTTGGTGCCCCAATACTTGCGGAGCCGGCCGGTGCCAGTCGGTCCGGAGGCGCCGCGGCCCTGCACCCCGGGCTGGCCTGCCTGGTCTTCGGGCTTGCCGTGCTGGGGGTCGGCCGCCGGCGATCCGCTGTGTGGGCTGTAGGACAGGCCGTAGTGGTTGTAGAGGTATTTCTCGGCCAGCGGGGACAGGTCGGTGTTGGGGTGGTGGTGCGGGGCGCTCTTGAGTTGTTCCTTATCGAAGGGCACGCTGAGCACGGTGCCGTCGAACTGGGCTTTGCTGATCGGCACCAACGAGACATGGGTGCCGAACAGGCCACTCTTGACCGCGACCCACTCTGGCTGGTTGGTGTCGTTGTCGATGTAGAGGTTGTCGACCTTGCCGAGCTTGACGCCGTTGGCGCCGGTGACCTCGACACCGCTCACAGTATCGGGATTGATTGTGGAACTGGTCATAAGGAATTCCTTTCCTGCTGGATGGTGACCGGGCGGGATTGTGGTGTTATGCCGTGGCGACCGGCCGGCCGCGTTCCGGTTCGGGCGACGTCCCTGACGGGATTCGTCGGACGCCCCACCGTCGTTTCCTGTCTTTGCGATGCGCTGAATGGTGTCATTAGCGTCTAGTCCGCTAATGACTGCGAACGCTAGTCGCCTCTTGCGGTCAGCCAACAAAGTCGAAAGTCACAAAGTAGGGGCCGATGGTCCCTGGGGGTCCTCGCCGGCCATCTTGGGCAACCGGGCGGCGCCGACCTCGGCCCTCGAAGCTGACGTTAAGCAGCTTGAGCGCTGCCGGCCTCCTGGTCAGCCTCTTTTGGCTACAGCAGATCGCGCCATTGTCTCCCCCAGACTGAATGGTGCTCTTAGCCCGAGCGGACCATCGGCCCCTACTTTGTGACTTTCGCCCATATGGCTGGGCTGCAGAGGCGATTAGCGTCGGCAGCGATAGCAAACAACCCAAGCGATAGCAAACAACCCAGGGGTAGGGGAGATTCCGACATGACGCAGACCACCAAGAAGAAGACCGTGGCCAGCACTGGGCCACAAGGCCGTGACGCCCTGGCAGAGCTGGCCGACGATGTGCACGAATCGGCCAAAGCCGGACAACATGCCGCGACCGAGGCTTTGCGCAAGTTCCGTAGAACAGTCGATGAGGCGATTCCGGAGACCGTCCAACCGCTACGCAAGACAATCGTCGACGCAGCCATCGACTTCGCCGACAGACTTGTGACTGCACAGTATGAGTTCAACCGGAGCATTGTGCGCACCGCGGACCGGGTACTGAGCACGTCCGACGACACAAAGGAGTAACGCCCGCGACGAGGCTAATAAGCGCAAGGGCGCTGGCACATGACCGAGTCCACCGACCACCACTCCCGGCACGGTTCGCTGACACCCCAACAACCACGGTTCGCTGACACCCCAACAACTCAGCGCCGACTTTGCCGCCCTGCAGGCCGGGATGGATGACCTCGTGGGCATGATCGCGGACAGTCTGGGGCTCGATGAGTTGCTGGCTCACGTCGCGACACTCGCCGTACACGCCATCCCCGGCGCAGAAGGCGCCGGGGTGACGTTGCTGCAGACCAACCACGGGGAGGGGCGCAACGTGGTCGCGGCATTGGGGGCCAGCGCCCCGTACGTCGCCGCAATCGACGATATCCAGTACGTGACCGTCACCGAGGGGCCCTGTATCACCGCGGCATCAGAACGGCGCACGGTGCGCTCGGGCTCCTTGGGCGGGGAGAAGATGTGGCCGCGGTTCGGTCCGCGCGTGGGCAGATTGGGTGTGCACAGCGTACTGTCGCTGCCGCTGCTGCTGCCGGATCAGGTGGTCGGCGCGATCAACGTGTACGCGCACGACAAGGACGTCTTCGATGAGCACGCCGCCCAGCTCGGAGAACTGTTCGCCAAACCCGCGGCGGTGGCCGTCCACAACGCCCAGGTCCTCGCTCAGGCGCAGGCTCTTTCCGCCCAGTTGCAGACCGCGCTGACAACACGGGCGGTGATCGACCAAGCGATCGGCGTGATCCGGGCACGCACAGGACGCACTCGCACAACTACGGGCGATCAGCCAGGCCGAGCACCGCAAACTGGCTGACGTGGCCCAACACGTGGTCGACGAAGCGGTACGCCGCGCCCACGCCCGACACCAACCCACCACGGCCCGAGCATGTTCGTGACGAACGGTGGCCCGAGATCGCGTTCACCATCCTCATAGACGGCGATGGCAGGCGACGACGGGCGGCGTTACATCCACAATGCGCGGATGCCAGCGCCCAACCCAAACCCCTCGATGGTATCGAAGGGGTCGAGTTGGGCGTCGACGATCAGCAGGTCGCCGAAGTCCTCGTCCGCGATCTCCACGCGCGTGAATGATCCATCATCGTCGATGCTCAGCACGAGCACATCGAGCAGGCGAAGCACGCCATGTCCTTGTAGCTTATCGATCTCCTCGATGATGGTGCTGACGAAATCGACCCTGGGTTTGAACCCGACCGCGATCAACTGCGTCGGCCCAATCGTGCTGAACGATAAGAGCAAAAAGTCACCGGATAGCTCCTGTGATTGAACACTGACGGCGACTCGGTGGACTGGGATAACCGGATCGCGGCACGCGCGACGGCGGTGCCTATGAGATCTGGAATGAGATCTGGAACTGGCTGCATGGCAACCACGTTAGAGGCCGATGTGCGCTAGACGGGCTCATTCATCGAAGGGCTGCCTGGCACAGGCCCGGTGATGCTCATTTTCCTGCGCGGCGTGGTCCGGTTCCTCGCCCGGCGACTCGTAAAAGCCGCCGAACGTGACTGGTCAACCCCCGCGTCTCTCGGGGCGGCGTTTCTGCGACCCCAGCCAAGTGGGGCGACATATCGCGACGACGGTAAGGTTCGGGCTCATGTCATCAGTGGGCTCCGCTGGCAGGAGATTTGGATTGTTTAGCGGGTTGGGGGGTAACGCCGGACGTGGTGTGGCGGACGGCCGATGATCGCAACGTACCTGCGATGGGCAGCAGAGGCCGTCGCCAAGCGTCTGGTCGATGCCTATCGGCGCACGGGTGCTGATGTACCTTTCGGCGATCCGGTGCCTTCACATGGGTGCGAAATGGAGGGCTGGTTCTGGCGCCTCACCGATTCCGCCTCGGGTCGCGTCGTCGTCGCGCTGTGCAGCGTGAACCAGAGTCGGGACGGGGACTGGGCGACGGTCGCGGTCGCGCTGCACCCCGGCGGCATGGTGCGGTCCGCCGCCTTGGACGATGCCGAAACCCAACTGTCCCGCTTCGCAGTCCACGCAGGGACCGACCCGACAGGCCGTGTGGCGGCGAGCATCGACCGGCTCCGAATCGACCTCGATGACATTCACCTAGACCTGCGATTCGCCGATCCATTCGTGTGGCCCAAGGCCTTTGGCGGCGGCGGCCTCTTTTCCTCGATCCCTTTCCTCAACCAATACTGGCATCCCTACCGCTTTGGCGGAAAGGCAAGCGGTACAGTCGAATTCAGCGGAGGGACCTGGACGTTCGACGGCGCCCAGCTTTACGCGGAACGGAACTGGGGCGCGGGCTTTCCTGAGCGCTGGTGGTGGGGTCAGGCACACGATTTCGATGGCGCTGACGTCTCGGTCGCGTTCTCGGGTGGGCTCCTTGAGCTCGGCCCGATCCGCCGGGATGTCACCGGGGTGATAGTGCGACTCGGTGACCATGTGATCCGCATGACGCCGCCGGCGCTGGTGACGTCGCATCTCAGCGAGGGGCGCTGGACCGTGCGAGCGCGCACGCCGCGCTATCAGATCGAGCTGAACGGAGACGGCGCTGGCCTGAATCCGCACGTCTTGCCCGTACCACTGCCCGCAGAGCGGCGCAATGTCGACACTGACTTCGAGCATCTCGCCGGTCGACTTGATTGCGTCGTCCGCAAGTTCGGTCGGGTGGTGTTCGAGGGCACCTGCGAGCTCGCGGGTCTGGAAGTTGGCAGCCGGCCGAGCGGCTAACGGCGTCCCCGAACGACCTCACCGCGGCTGGCTCGACGACGATCCGTAGGCTGCGGTCCATGGCGACCCGTCGCACGTCGGGAAACGGCCCACTGACAGTGGACGATTGGCTGCAGGCCGGCTACGCAATCGTGGCCGAGGAGGGTCTCAACGCGCTCAAACTCGATCGGCTCTGCGCCCGCCTCGGCGTGACGAAGGGCAGCTTCTATTGGCATTTCGCCGACATGGGGGCCTATCGCCGTGCGTTGATCGAATCCTGGGCGCAATTGCGCGACGAAGAACGTCGCGATATCGACCAGATGCGCGACATTCCGCCGCGGGAGCGACTGTCGCAGATGATGGCGTCGCTGGTCAGGCCGCGACACTGGACACTGGAGCGGGCGATGCGCGAGTGGGCCCGCTCCGATGAGACCGTCGCGGTCGCAGTGGCCTCGGCCGACCGCCGGCTATTGCGGGCCGTGCGACAGGCGTTCTGCGACTACGGGTTTGATGCCGGCGAGGCCGAACTGAGGGCCAACACGACCTTCGCCGCAGGCGTCGGCCTGCTGCACCTTTCCGGTCCGACGCCAAAGAAACAGTCGATGGTGCAGCGTGAGCGGTTTCTCGATTTCATGCTGCGGCCGTGAACGCACCATACTAAAAGGTATGGTACGGTTTTGCGGATGACCGTCGTCGCAGCCGGTATCACCGACGCATTCGTACAGCGACTGGCGCAGCGCGCGCAGGAGGCCGAGGAGCTGCGGCGGCTGCCCGCCGCCACCGTCGCCGAACTCCGCGAGTCCGGATTCGCCGAACTGCTGAAACCGGCGCGATACGGCGGTCAACAGGCCGACTTCGGCGCGATCTTCGATCCGGTGCGCCGGATGGCGCACGGCTGCGCCTCGACCGCCTGGACCGCCTGGACCGCCGCGTTCTACACCCTGCACAACTGGATGCTGGCGCTGTTCGACGAGCAAGCCCAAAGTGACGGGTTCACGTCGCGACCGTTCCTCGCGTCAGCGCCTTTGGCGCCCACCGGTCGTGGCGTCGCGGTCGACGGGGGTGTTCAGCTGAGCGGACGCTGGTCATGGGCCACCGGCGTGATGGACGGCAACTGGACCATCGTCGGCGCGCTGTGCGGCGCTGATAATGCAATCTACCCGGCGCTTGCGCTGGTGCCCGCCGGTGACATCCGGACCGTCGATGTCTGGCAGACCGACGGCATGCGGGCCACCGGCTCCAACGACATCGCCATCGAGGACGTCTTCGTTCCCGCGCACCGGCTGGTCAGGGTCAGCGACATCTACGCCGGCACCGCGCCGGGGGCACTCTTGCACGACTCGGCTGTCTATCGCTGGCCGATGGTGCCCGCACTTGCGCTCGTCGCCGCGATGCCGGCGTTGGGTGCGGCCGAGCGTGTCGCCGACATCTTCACCGAGAGGCTCTGCGAGCGTTTCATCGCCTACGAGGGCACCAGGCAGAAAGACAAACCGGCCGCTCAAGCCCGATTGGGCGAAGCCCGCGTCCGACTGCGCGCACTGCACGGGCTACTTGCCGACACCACCGAGCGGATCGAAGAGATTCTCGCGGCGAAAGACCGCGTCCCGCGCTCGGTCCGCGCCGACGCTCGCCTGGCAGCCGCGCACATCGTGCGGGAATCACGCGCCGTAATCGGCGGCCTGCTCGAGGCATCGGGCGCCAGCGCACACTTCCTGAGCAGCCCGCTGCAACGGGCCAAACGCGACGTCGACGTGCTCAGCGGGCACGTGGTTTTCGATTACGACGTCAGCCGGGAACTGGCCGGCGCGTTGGCAATCGGCGTGAAGGTCTCGCCGATCGCGATGGTGTAGCTGCCGCTGCGCGCTCAGCCAAGTATCGGGAAGTGGCGCTTGGCGGCCAGCTCGTCGAGGCCTTTTTGCATCACGTCACGCACGTGTGCATCGACGTCTTCGATGTCGGGAGTATCGCCGAATTTGGCGGCGATGTTGATTGGCGGCAACACCTCGGTAACGATCTTGGTGGGCAGCGGCACATTGACCGGCGCGACAACACTCAGCCCGAACGGGAATCCCAAAGTTACTGGCAGAATGTTCGTTCGGAACAGCTTGCGCTCCAGCTTGGTGAGCCGAAGTGCACGCGATAACCACGTGCCGCGGGTCAAGAACAGCTGACCTTCCTGCCCGCCGATGGATACCACGGGGACGATCGGCACTCCGGCCTCCATGGCGGTGGTTACGTAGCCCGTTCTACCGCCGAAGTTGATGACGTTCTCTTGCGCGGTCGGCCGGTAGACGTCGAAATCGCCGCCCGGGAAGACCAAGACGACGGCGCCGGCTGCTAATGCCTTCGCGGCGTTGGCGCGCGTCGCGCGGATCACTCCGGTGCGCCGGAAAAATTCGGCGGCGGGTCCGGCGAACACCGTGTCAAAGCCAAGCGAGTAGAGCGGCCGTTCGTAGCCGTACTTGTCGTAATAGCCGACGGCGAACACTGATAGGTCAAACGAAGTAAGCCCGCCGGAATGATTCCCCACCACCAGGGATGCGCCAGGTGGGATGTTGTCCAGGCCCCGCACCTCAGAACGGAAATACCGCTTGACGATCGGCCGGGTCAGCGCGACGACGTGCTCGGTCAGGCCGCGATCCCATTTGTCGACCTCGGTCGGGTCGGTACCGGTGTCGCTCACTGGTGCACCATCCTTGTGTCGGTAGTCCCAGATGGACTGCTGATGCACCCCTGGTCCCCACCGGGCCATCGCCATGATCGCTCGACCCTCGAGGCGCTGTCACGTTATTTGAAAACT
>PLSK01000185.1:0-4460 GCA_003165155.1 Mycobacterium sp.
GCGCAGTAGCGATCACGAGCAAACGAGTCGTGCGATGGCGGCGGAGGCCAACACCGACGTATTAGCGCACTATGATCGGGAAGCCGTCAACTCGACTTCTTCCGGATCGTTCTTAGCAATGAAAGGCGAGATGGACGTCCGCTATCTGACTCCTTCAAAAGGACACGGCGGTCGCCATGGAAATAGGTGTATCCGGCGGTTAGTGTGCACACGATGGTGGCGACCGCCAACATCTGGGATCCATTTGCAACCAAGCTAATAGACCCGCCGATGGTGGCGCCAACGATGAAGCTTATATACAGCAGAAAGTATCCCAGCCACGCGGCTGCTGAGCCGCCACTGATGTGACGTTCAATGCCCTGGCCCATCTTCACGAGCGTTCCGGTCACGTAGCTCAGCGGGGTTGACACCTCGCCGTCCTTGACAAATGAAGTATTGAGGGCGCCAATTCCGAACGCAACAAAGAGAATTGGCGCGAAGGAGAGGTCGCCTGTTTCTGACCACCCATGTGTGGAGATGCAGACGGTGGTAGCGGCTGCCAACGACAAGGCGGTGAGGACCGTCGGGCCATGAGGATGCGCAACCCAAAGATGGCGTCTGCACAATGACGCAACCACCACGCCGCCGATAAAGGCCGCCAACAGCAGCGCCGCTGTTATGGCGAGCCAGGGTTGATTGCGAAAGTACGCCAACGCCGCGCGTTCGGTGTTGCCCGTCATAAAGGTCACGAAGTATCCGGTGGAGTGAGTAAACGCCACGGCACCAATCAGCCCGGCCAGCGCGGCCAGGACCCATGACAACCTTGTTTCGCTGTCGAACACCTCGCGCATGCGGCTCATAGTAAAAGACAAATGTCTCCTCGAGTGCGAGTGGATCGTCGGGCGTTGTGCCCAACCGCAGTTCGCGGTTGACGCCATCGTCTTACGCCGAACGGTCGGTGTAACCGGGGGTCAACCACCACCCGCGCCGGGTTGGGCGCAAGTGAGTTCTTCACCAACCCTGCCTTTCATTTTTTTCGGCTGATTCCTGGGCGGGCACGACGGCGCGCGCCGAGCGTTCGGTGCAGCTTTCGTTCCCGCTGCGGCGGTGGTGCTTTCAGCGACTTTTGTGCTGATCAAAGCGCGGCCACTGGGGTCCCCGGGAAGCGGGACGTCTCCGGGGGCAAATGGCTCTGCGGGAAGGGCTGCTTTATCTGCCCGGTTGGCTTGAGTCGCGCGCGGCGTCCACGAAATCAGCCAAGACCGCGACGGGGGAGTCGCGGCCTTGGCTGGAGGTGATCAGTCGTTGCACGTGCACTTGGGGTGAGCGCAGGTGCAGCCGGCTGCTTGGGCGCAGGCGGAGTCGCCGCATATGCAACCGGTGGATCTACAGTGGCAGGTTTGAATCTCGTCCATACAATGAACAGTACCCGGGTAGGGTATGTCCGTCAAGGTTATGTAGCTGTACTTGACCGGGCGTTGGGATCACCCCACTGATCAGGAGCGAACAAGTCGTGCGATAGCGGCGGAGGCTTCGGCCAGCTTCACGTCAGCCTCGTCTCCTCCCTGGGCAATTGCTTGGCTTACGCAGTGGTCGAGGTGGTCGTCGAGTAGGTTTAACGCCACGGACCGCAAAGCACTGCTGGCGGCGCTGATTTGGGTGAGGATGTCGATGCAGTACTTGTCCTCGTCGATCATCTTCGCGATGCCGCGAATCTGACCCTCGACTCGGCGCAGTCGCTTGGCGTAGTTCTCCTTCTGCGCTGCATACCCGTATGTGGTTCCCACTTGCCCTCCCGGCATGGTCGTCATCGGGTGGTTCCCGGCTTTGCTGCGTGGTGCCGAGCATGGTTGGCCACCCACGGCGCTTCGATAGCCACTGTACCCCGCGGGGGTACATGACATCGATTTTTGCCGACATCGCAGCGCGTGCGTACGTGGGTTGCGGGCCTCGCCGACACTAGCCGAGGATGCGGGGACGCCATGGTATCTCTTGTCGAAGAGGAACATGTGCCGTCTTCCTCACGCTGAGCCGGCGACGGTTTCGCGTTGGGCGACACCGGTTTCTACGTGAGGTTCGATCGCGGACGGTTCAGCCGGGGGCAGCGGTTCAACCCGGTAGCGGCGCAGGCGGTTGGCGTTGCCGACCACCGATAATGAGGACAGGGCCATGGCGCCGGCGGCGATCATCGGTGAGAGTCGCAGCCCCAGTAGCGGATACAGGACGCCCGCCGCGAGCGGGATGCCGATGGCGTTGTAGATCAGGGCGAAGAACAGGTTTTGCCGGATGTTGCGCATGGTGGCGCGGGAGAGCCGGATCGCAGTGACCGCCCCGGCCAGTGACCCCGAAATCAAGGTGATGTCTGCAGCTTCGATGGCCACGTCGGTACCGGTCCCGATCGCAAGGCCCACGTCGGCTTGGGCCAGGGCGGGTGCATCGTTGATGCCGTCACCGACCATGCCGACCCTGCGCCCCTCGGCTTGCAGCCGGCGGATGTCGCCGGCCTTGTCTTCTGGTAGGACTTCGGCCAGCACCCGCTCAACCCCGACCTGGCGGGCGATCGCGGCGGCGGTACGGGCGTTGTCCCCGGTGATCATCACGACCTGCAGGCCCAGCTTGCGCAGGGCGCTGATCGCCGCGACGGAATCGTCCTTAACGGTGTCAGCCACGCCAATCACCCCGGCCGGGTGGCGGTCGACGGCGGCAAGAATCGGAGTTTTTCCCGCGGCCGCCAGATCGGCGCTGATGTGCTCGAGTTCGGCTGTGTCGATGCCATTTTCGGCCAACAATGTCGCGGTGCCGACCAGCACGTTGAGGCCCGCGACGGTGGCCCGCACCCCCTTGCCGGTAATTGAGTCAAAGGCCGATACGACGGGAATGTTGATGCCGCGACCGCGGGCCCCCGCGACCACCGCGCTGGCGATGGGGTGTTCGCTGTCGGCTTCAGCGGCGGCAACCAGCATGAGCAGCTCGTTCTCCGCGATAGTCCCGGTCACGCGGACATCGGTAAGAACTGGTTTGCCCGCGGTGATGGTGCCGGTTTTGTCCAGCACGATGGTGTCGAGCTTGTGCGCGGTCTCCAGGGCCTCGGCCGAGCGGATGAGAATGCCCGCGCGGGCACCCTTGCCGGTGCCGACCATGATCGACAGCGGGGTAGCCAGGCCGAGTGCGCACGGGCAGGCGATGATCAGCACCGCCACCGCCGATACCAGTGCCTGTGTCAACGTGGGTGTCGGTCCGGCGACGAACCAAACCGCGAAAGTGGCTATGGCAATGGCGATTACGACCGGCACGAAGTAAGCCGAGATCGCGTCGGCCAGCCGCTGGATCGGGGCTCTGGATGCCTGCGCCTGCTGCACCATGCGAATGATTTGGGCGAGCATCGTGTCCGCACCGACTTTAGCCGCGCGTACCCGCAACGCGCCGGTGGTGTTGACGGTTGCGCCGATGACGGTGTCGCCGGAGTGTTTGGTGACCGGCATCGATTCGCCGGTCACCATGGACTCATCAACAGCGGACTGTCCGGACAGCACGGTGGCGTCGACCGGGATTTTTTCGCCGGGCCGGATCAGGATCTCGTCGCCGACGATGACCTCATCGACCGGGATCTCGGTTTCGGCGCCGTCACGCAGGACACGGGCGGTGCGAGGTTGTAAGCCGAGTAGGGCACGGATGGCTTCGCCGGTGCCGGCCTTGGCGCGGGCTTCCAGGAGCCGGCCCAGCATGATCAGCGTCAGGATCACCCCGACGGCCTCGAAATACACGTCGCGTACTTCGGCCGGAAANNCCCACGTACAACATCACCGGGGTGATCAATGCCAGCTGCACCCAATGGTTGAGCAATACTGCCGGCACCCAATGGGCGCCCAATGGTTGAGCCATCACCGCATACAGCACCGGCGCGGTGAGCACCGCCCCGATCAACACCCGGCGAGTCAGGTCGGCGACCTCGGCGCGCCGTTCTTCGGCCTGGGAGGCTTCAACTTCCGCGGCAGCCGGCTCGCCGACGCCGCCCGCTGGTGCGTAACCCACAGCGGCCTCTGGCTGTTCAGGTTTGGCGGATCCAGTGGCCTGGCCGTTGGGGGTGACGACGAGTGTGCCGTGGATCATGTTCATGCCGCACGCAAATCCGAACGAACCCGCCTGTTGTGGGGTGAACCTCACGGTGGTGCGTTGATGCGCGGGCAGCGCCGCCGACAGATGAAGGTCGGGAAAGACCACCCGCGAGCTGCAATCCCCGGTTTCCTGCCGGTCGAATTCGATCTCCACCGGAATGCCCTGGCGCACTTCTACGACGTTGGGGCTGTATCCACCGCGGACCGTTACCTGGATCCGTTGCACCCCGTCGCTGACCGCGGCGGCGTGGGCGCGGCGGGGGGCAAAGAAGTACCACGCCAACCCGGCGATCGCCAGGGTCGCGCCTGCCAGGACGGCAATGTTAACGCTGGACACCATGAACTCCTCTGCGGCGTGGACTAATT
>PLSK01000185.1:4504-5767 GCA_003165155.1 Mycobacterium sp.
CGACGCGCCCGATGTCCGCGCATGAGCGCCGCGATCGTGGTCGCAACGAAGCTGAGCAGCAGCACAACACCCATCAGCATTGCGGGCCTGTAGTCGCTCGTGATCTTCCGCATGCCGCCATAACGCTGTTACCTTGTTCCGCTACCGCAGCGTAGGCCGCTGCACGCCTGGTTCACCATGGCCCAGATATACCCCCTTGGGGTAGGGACTTACGTCACTTCCAATTGAGGAACAGGTCTCTGGTCAACGCACGCCTGCATCCCAATAGCGTGGGCTCACACGTCGAACTACGGACAGCTGTTTGCTGTCATCGCGGGCCGAAATGCGGCCACCGCAGTCGAAGGGCCGAAAGTCCCTGGAATCTTGTGGCAACCGGCCCCTGCTGTCCGGGCTGCCGCGAGAGAGACTGGAAGTCAGCAAACAGCCTTCGGGCTGCCCCGATTGGAGGCTAACCACGATGATGTTCTGGTACGACCACAACATGGGCTGGTGGGGATGGGCCGGAATGGGCGTCGGAATGGTGTTGTTCTGGGCGTTGCTTATCGCCGGCACCGTTGCCCTCGTCGCCTACGTAACGCGAGATCGCCAAGATCGCCAAATCCTCCCCGAAACAATCTCGACAACCTCGCCGGAACAGGTGCTCGCCGCTCGATTTGCGCGCGGCGAGATCAACGAAACCGAATACCGCGACCGGCTGGCTGTGTTGCGCGATCACGCGCATCCGTGACTTAACCTCCTACGGCAGATTTCGCAAAGCTCAAGAAACAGCGTCGATAAGTCACGACGGCAACGAACCCGCTCGATTTCACGATCCGTCTTATCCCAACGTGATGACTAATGTAAGCGTGCCGCTAAGGATGCGATCGTGTCGACTTGCCGCGGTGCCCCAGGGTAACCCCACTCACGATGAACAGCCCTGCAAGCCAAAGCAATCGGGTTTCTTCCACTTCTTGCGCGCAGGGCTGGGCCAGCCCAGACCAGACCCTAAGCCTGGCCCCCGGGACAGGGGACGCCCGGCGAAAACCCCGGGCACACTCTGAATAACGTCCCGAACATGAGGGACGAGTTCCCTAATGCCCGCACCGGCCCGCTAGCGATCGTTGCGGGCCGGTGTTCATTCAGGCCGCTGAAAATCAGCGGCTCACAGGTCGGAATCCGTTTCCGGGCAATCTCATTCGCAAACGGAAGAAGATTGTCACGAAAGGTGAGTCCTACTGGCCGCCAGGTGAACCCATCACGCCGCCGGGTCCCATCATGCCGCCG
>PLSK01000076.1 GCA_003165155.1 Mycobacterium sp.
GAGCGCGGGGTCAACCGGGCCGTCGAACGGCACCTGCGCAACAGCCTGTTCGCTCAATGCAACGAAACCCGCAATGTTGTCCTCGAGGGTACGTCGTAGCACGGCATCACGGCGGGAGTGGAAAGCCAGTTCGTAGCGCGCACGTGACCGATCCAGACCAACTCCGGACGCCGACCGCATCACCATTTGAGCCAGCAGGGCCAACGTCGTCGTTGCGGTCTCAGACTGCGGCAGCTGTCTCGTCACCGCCTCGAATTCGGCGGCATCTAATTCGGCCACCCGCTCGGCTGTTGCCTGCAATAACGCAGAGCGGGTCCGAAAGTACGACGACGTAGTGCCGTCGGGAAGCCCCGCCTGTCGTTCCACCTTGCGGTGCGTGAGTCCCCTGGCGCCCTCCAGAGCAAGGATCTCAATCGCGGCATCACACAGGACCCGCCTGCGCTCCTCAACATTAGGTTTCCGCTTCATAGCAACGCGGGCAGTGTAACCCAGCCCAACCGCGCTCCCGAGACTTACAAACAAGGTAAACCCATGATCCGAACAATGGCGAGGTTGTGCGTACTAACCAGCAATAATCCGGCGGCGCAAGGCGGCACTGGTCTGAAACCTGACGCCGCATGAGGCGCGCAGCAACGGCGCCCAGGGCATCCACCAACAGCGCTGCGTGGATGCCCGCCGCAATGTCTCTGCGAGGGAGGGCCCCCCAGCCGGGATTGCGAGATGTCCCCAAACAGGGAACTACAGCCCCCGGCCGGCCACAGCCTCACTGTCAGCCATTAATTGCTTCAAATCCGAGATCCAATACATCAACCTGTCGTGCGGGTCACGATGGCTTTTCGGGCCAGTGCCCACGGTGCGCCTGCGCGTACGCGTGCTCACGCTCGAATCCAATTCTGAAGCGGCTTCGAGGGATGGCGATAGAATTGACACACGCACTTGCAAGCAGTGGTTTTCACGTTCGCCTTCGTGATGAAGCTCCCAGTTGCGGCGGGGGCTTCGCTCGTTACTGAGCCCGGAAATGCGCGATGATCTGTGGTCGGTGCTTGGTCGGTGAATCCGCGACACGCCGTGGTCTCGGTTGGTGCCGGATGGCGTTATATTGCCTATTCAGAACACCTTTCGGGACCACGACGAGGAGGGCTTGCAGGCTCTCCTAAAGCCGGTGTCACAGGTTCGAATCCTGTCGGGGGCACTAACTGTTGATGCAGGTCAGCGGTGGTTTTCAGGTGCCCGCCGACTGGTGTTGGTTTGTTCTGGTCGGTGCCTTGGTCGGTGATGGTGTGGCATCAGATGACCCATCCTGGCGGGCGATAGTCAATCGTGCCGCGGCGTCGAGTCGGGAAGCGATGCCGTCCAGGTCCGTCGGGAGCGAGCCGCGTCCTGGTTCAGCGTCGTCGCCGCTGATTCGTGGCTCGACGCGCTCTAGCGTAGGCAGCGTATCCTGCAGACTTGGCTGAAATTTTGGTAGTTGAGCGGATGACCGTCGGTAGCCGGGGCGCTCGCCGACTCCCGAAGAATCTGCCGTGGGACATCCCCGGACGCGATCAACTCGAGCAGGCGCTGCACAACGCCGGACTGGCCATCATCGCGGTCGAGAAAGTCGAAGAAGCACCCTCACCGGCTAATCCCGGCGCCGATCACAAGTCTCGGTTGCGCGCCGAGTTGGAGGCTTTGGTCAACGACGCCGACGAATCCGAGCTGGCGCGGCTAGAGGACGCTGTGACGGTATCGCCGGATGACGGCCTCAATGAGCGCTTCTGGGGACCGGCGCCAGACTCGGTGACCGCAGCCGAGGCAGTCGTTGCCGAGCTCACCGAGCAGTTCGCGCAACGACGCGACCTCGCCGCGAACAGCATAAGCAGAGAAGCAGCCGCCGAACTACTCGGAATCAGCCCGCAGAGCGTCACCGACAAACTCGAGTCACGAAAGCTTGTCGGTATCAAGGTGGGCCGTGAATGGCGGCTGCCTCGTTGGCAATTCGACCCAGACAACACCACCGGCACGCTCCCCGAACTGAACGTTCTACAGGCGGCCTTTCCGGGCGGACCCGTGAGCCTCTCGCGATGGATGATGCGACCTCACCCAGAATTCGACGGGCGCACCCCGCGCGAGGAAACGATCGCGAACGGCAGCGCATCGGTCATCAACGTCGCGCGCAACCTGACCGCGGCCGGATGGTAAGAAAGCTCGGCCCACCCTCACGCCCGCTACCTAAAGCGAAACGGCTCTGGCGGTGGAACCCGCCGCTGCCCTCAGCGCGCCGGTGGTGGTGTCGCGTGTATCACCAAGGCACCTACACACCCGACGGCGTTACCTTCCGGCGATACGGGCCAATGGCGCGGTTTGACCACCACCACCCCGCAGACCCCCGGTCGTTGACACGACGGGCCGACGAGTCCTTTACGTCGGTGAGGACGTGGCAACTTCGGCATGCGAAGTATTCGGCGACGCGGGCATCGCCGCGATCTGCCCTAATTACCGGGTTGCCATCATCGCCCCCACCACCACCCTGGCGATGTTCAACCTTGCAGCAAAAGGCGCGGCCATGGCGATCGGCGCGCTGCCGGCCCTCGGTGACGGCAACGAAGCCCGCTCATTAACACAGCAGTGGGCCCGCGCCATCTACGAAGACCAACCCGCTGGACTCGGAATCACCGGCATTCACTATCGCTCGGGCTACAACAGCGGCCAGGCTCTAGCACTATGGGACTGCGATGCCGACGTCGAAGTCGTGCGCGACGACGATGACCATCAACAAGACATCGCGCTCGGCGACCCACGAATCCTTCCGCTCCTGCAGGTCCAGCTGCGCCGACGCCAAATCGGCATCACCACAGTGTCTTCCAGCGAATGCAACGAGTGCAAGAAAGCAGCACTCGACCCCTGACACCGCCACCTCGCCAACGACGCACTCGCCGAACAGAACCAGCACCCTACCGACACCGAACGCAAATACATCCGGTCAACGCGGGTCAGCAACGTTTTGTCGGCGGCAGGTCAGCGATTGACGGCTGCAGCTACCTCGGCCACCCTCCCGACCAGATCAGATGGTGCTCGCTTTCCACGACCAGCGATGATGTTAAGGCGAATCACCGAGCAGAGGCAAGCATCTCGGCGATATCGACGAACTTCACACGGGTCGGCCTGTTTCGGCGCCTCGCCTAAGTTCCTCGGCATCAGTGGTCTGCCACTGTCTCCCCATCACGGACCAGCCGCCACTTCCGAGCTTCCCCGATGTTGCGGCTACACCGTCGTGCACTTCGATCGCGTCGGACTATGTCGGCCTGAGCGTAAACTCGTTGCCCTGCAATGTGACGAACGTTAGAACCGACCAGCGTTGCTCGCCGGCGCCCCCCACAAAGGCACGACCTAAATCCCACTCGACCAGCAGCAACTGCACCGACACCATACTGCTGATCAGCGCTACCGATCGCATCGAGCTGCTGTGGGCCACAGTGGCCAGGGCTCGCTGCGGAACAGGCCGCCGTGGTGTCGACGGGATGTAGCCGCCTTTGTCGACGACGATCAGTCCGATGCGGGAGAATCCTTGCGCAGCTCGAACTTTGAGGCCATCTCAGCCGAGTCCTGGTGCGAACGCGACCTACCAGCCGGGTGCTTGAGGCCGTCGAGCAGCACCGCCAGATAAACGTCACGTCGGGCCGGTGGATCACCCGTTAGGTTGCGCGCGTGCAGCATCGCGAGCAGCAGCCTACGCAGATCATCGTTTTTGATGCCGCGCCTAATCAGGCGCGCCCGGCGAGCCCGAGTCAAAACCATATCGACTGCACCGGCGAAGCCGGTCAGCATCTGCATCGTTTCCAGGCAGGCAATCTCCTGACTCTCGAGCACTCGGGCCAATTCGGGTCGCCGCTCCAGGCACTCCCAGGATCGACCGATGAGATGCCTGAGCGCTCCCGCCGCATTCTCGATCTGTGCGGCGTCGGCGGCGATGCCGACCAGTTCGTCGAAGCCGCTTGCCGCGGCCGCTTCCAGCAATGACTGGGTCGTAGGGAAATGTCGATACATGGTGCCCACGCCGACGCCCGCCTCCTTGGCGATGTCATTCATCCGCAGGCTGGCCTCGCCGGCGCGGAGTTTGGCTTTGGCCACCTCGAGGATGCGATCGCGATTCCGCAGTGCATCACTGCGGATGTCGGCAGCCGGGGCGGTGCTCAACAGCTCCACCACGGAATCGTAGCGGAAAGACGCTGAACGGATAACTCATCCGGTTGTGCTAGTGTCGTCGAAGACTAACCGGATTAGTTATCCGACTAACGGACCTAGCCATCAGCGATGCCTTGCTAGTGAGATCAGAAGGAGCAGGCGTGATCGACGATATCGACGTCGAGGATCTCTCCATCCGCAACAGCGGTATCGACCGTTTGGTCACCGTGGTCCGGCCAGGTTCGCCGGCCCCCGACGCGGCGGCCGTCGTACTCCTGCACGGCTCCAACCAGACGGCACGAAGCTTCCGGAAATTCACTGGCAACGCATTCGATGGGTGGGCCAGCGAGCACGGGGCGGTGTTGGCCTACCTCAACGGATACCGCAAAAACTGGAACGACGCGCGACGGGAATCGCGGTTTCCGTCGCGTGCGCGCGGTATCGACGACACCAACTTTGTCACCGCCACCGTCGATGCCCTCACACAGCGGCTGGCACTGACCAGACCCAGGGTCTTCGCTGTCGGATACTCAGCAGGTGGGTCAATGGTGCTGCGCCTCATCCACGAAATTGGCGCCCGACTTTCCGGTGCTGCAGTGTTCTCTGCAGCACAACCCGTTCCCGACAACTTTATGACATTTCCCGAGCCGCCTGTGCCAGTCCGGGCGATGTTCTTCCATGGAACCGCTGACAGGCTCGTGCCCTACGACGGTGGTATGGCGAGCCTCTGGGGACTGCGGCCTCGGGGAAAGGGCTTGTCCGCCTGGCAGACCGCCGAATATTACGCGAGCCGCAACGGCATCACGGCAGCACCCCAAACAGCCGAGGGCGACGGCGTCTCGGTCACCCAATGGCATCAGCAGGAGCGAGAGCCCGTGTCCCTGTACACCGTGCCCGGCGGTGGACACACCATTCCCGGGAAAAAGCGTGCCCCACGAATCATGGGTCGCACATCCTCGGCCGTCTCAGGTGCCGCCGAGGCGAGCAGCTTCCTGTTTACCTGACGCCAGGAGCAAATCCGAAAGGTCCACACCCGAACCGACACCAACGTCAAGCACGGTTGTATCCCGAAAAACGACACGAATCTCGGACGAATCCCTGATGACACTAGCTAAGACGACTTACAACGTCCGTTCAGAGGATCGGAAGATGACACGCAATAACAGGCATCGCGACACGTTTTAGTCTGAGAGGAAACCTTGTGACCGTTACGTTCTACGTCCTGACTGCGGTGCTGGTCGTGCTCATGGCGGGCCCGGCTGCACTTAAGCTCACCGGTGCCGAGTCGATGCGAAAGGGCGCCGAACATTTTGGCATTCCGTGGCCGCGTTATCGACTAATCGGTGTTCTCGAGGCCGCGGCAGCGGTCGGCGCCGCGGCTGGCATCATCTGGCGCCCAATCGGACTGGCTTCCGGCTTCGGTGTCGTGGCGTTGATGTTAGGCGCGTTGTTCTTTCACATTCGGGCCGGCGACAAGGCCGTCGCGTGCGCCGGCGCTGTAGTCGTGCTGCTTGCCGCCGCCGGCTACCTGTACGCCGGGTGCAATCGGCCGAGCAGCTCCCAAGCCAGCGCCACTGCCGAAGTCGGTTCACACACGCGGACACAGATTGCAGGATGTCCTATGAAACCGCCGGTGCGCCTGACACGTTCGGAATTCCACGGCATCCGGGGCAGTCGTTCGCCTGCCACAACCCCGGGGACAGCCGAGCAAGCAGGGTTGTCGACCGAGGTCGGCTTCACGTAGTCCTGGACCGGGCAAGGACGTTGGCAGCCAATTCATCAGCCCGGATGCCTGGAACGCTCGCCCCCAGTTCGACCAGCGCAACCGGAGGTCGTTGAGCCCGTGCACCCCTCCAGAGTGCTCCGTCGGGGTGCCCACCACCTCATAGTCAGGAATGCGTTTGTGCCACTCCTCAAGCAGGATGACCATTTCCTGGCGCGCAAGATGCGATCCGAGACAGCGATGGGGCCCTGCCCCGAACGCGAGATGCCGAGTGACGCCACGATCGAGGTCGACACCGGTCGCGTTCGCGAATCGCTCCTGATCGCGCCCGACGCGCTCAACGGGAAGAGTGCCATATCACCGGTTTTCAGTGGGCAGCCGCGAAAATCCAGGTCTGTGGTGACTTTCCTCGTTCATGTCGTAGCTCTGATCCGGGACGTCGGCGTTCGTTTGCGGGCCGCCAGCTACGCGACAGTTTCATCTGCGTAGTGGTCGGTGTACCGGTGCGGTAGCCCGTTCACAGCACTGATTGGCGACCACCGTCGACAGGGACCACGGCACCGGTGACGTAGGTCGCCTCGTCGCTGCAGAGGTAGGCGATGGCGTGGGCGACCTCAATTGGTTGAGCCGCACGGCGAAGCGGAATGGCGGCGGTGAGGGTGGGCAGCATGTCTGCCATAGGCTCGCTAGCTGGGGTGAGGGTAGGTCCCAACGCGACAGCGTTGATGCGCACGCCCCGAGGTCCGTATTCCGTGGCCCAGGAGCGGGTCAGCGATTCCAGGGCTGCCTTGGAGGCACCGTAGGCGGCCATGCCAGCCATGCCGCGGGACGCAACCATCGTGGACACGTTCACGATGGTTGCGTCGCCGTTTCCCGCCATCGCGGGGGGCATACGCCGCGGTCAGAAGGAACGGTGCCTCCCAGCGTGTCAGGGTGAGTTGAGTCCACAGGTTCACAGCAAATCGGCCTGACGCAGGGCGAGATGCGGATCGGCACATC
>PLSK01000111.1 GCA_003165155.1 Mycobacterium sp.
CCGGTGCAGCACTCAACGACGCCGCCGCGACACCGAGACCCAGTAGCCCTGGCGTCGCGGCCGCGAATTTGAGCACGTCTCGCCGCGACACCGACACAAGCCACAGGGTACGACAGAAACACCAGTAGACACGTGAGTAACACGGGCCACAGGTGTATCTGTGATTTGAATGTGCCCTGAGGGCCCGAACCTAGTTCGAGCTGCGGGCCGCCATCTTGGCCAGCACATCGCCCGCTTCGGCCGCGTTGATCCGAAGATCGCCCTCCCGGCGTTGCGATTTGATGGCGACGTCGTGGCCTTCGACCGACGCACGCAGCGCCCCGACCGTGCACTTCTCTTTGCCCCCGAGCACGCTGAACGGGTCGTAGTTGTAGTGCTTCATCGCGTTGAGATGGGTGATCTTGTCGATGTCCTCGTCGCTGACGTCCACCATCGACCGCGCAAGCACCTCGGGCGATTCGGGCCAATTGGAGTCTGAGTGCGGGTAGTCGCACTCCCAGGTCACCATGTCGACGTCGAGCGCGCGACGGCTGTCCATCCCGAACTTGTCGTCAATGAAGCAAGTCAGGATGTGTTCGTTGAACACTTCGCTGGGCAGCTTGGAGCCGAAGTCCTGACCGGTCCAGGAATGGTGGCGGTCGTAGTTGTAGTCGATCCGCTCGAGGAAGTAGGGGATCCAGCCGATCCCGCCTTCGGACAGCGCGAATTTGAGATCGGGAAATTTGCGCAGCACCGGCGACCACACCAAGTCGGCGGCCGCCTGGACGATGTTCATCGGCTGCAAAGTGATCATCACGTCCATCGGCGCGTCCGGCGAGGTGATGGTCAGTTGCGATGACGAGCCGATGTGCATGCACACCACCACCGACTCCTCGCTACAGGCCTCCCACACCGGATCCCAGTGATCGGAGTGCACCGACGGCCAGCCGAGTTTGGACGGATTCTCACTGAAGGTCAGCGCGTGGCAACCCTTTTTGGCGACCCGGCGAATTTCAGCCGCCATTACCTGCGGGTCCCACACCGCGGGTATGGCGCATGGAATGAAGCGGCCCGGGTGACTCCCGCACCACTCGTCGATATGCCAGTCGTTGTAGGCCCGCACCATCGCCAATGCGACGTCCTTGTCTTCGGTGCGCGCGAACAGCTGCCCACAGAATTGCGGAAACGACGGGAAACACAGCGAGCCCAGCACGCCGTTGGCGCTCATGTCTTTGACACGCTCGTCGTGGTCGTAGGTGCCGGGGCGTAATTGGCTGAACGAGGTGGGCTCGATCCCGTACTCCTCCTTCGGCCGGCCGGCGACGGCGTTGAGCGCGACGTTGTTGAGGACTTCGCCGTTGTAAAGCCAGGCGTTGGTCCCGTCCGGGTTGGTGATGAATNNTGTCGAGCGATGCGAGTTGCTCAACTTCCTATAACTATAAAGATTGCAATATTAGCGTCAAGGACGCTTGGCGATGACGAGTTGCACATAGCGCAGCGCAAGGTCTGTACTGAGAACGATCGGCACTGGACGCAAGGAGGCTCCGATGGATCATGATCAACTCATCGACTTGACTCGGCGTGCCCTGAAACTGGCACGCGACAACACGACCGACCTTGCGCCGCAGCAACATACGGTCGACGCGCGGGAGTACACCTCCGTTGAGCGACACGACCGCGACAGAGCTTTGTTGATGGCCAGTCCACAACTGGTCGGCTATGTTTCGGAGCTCTCTGGCCCCGGCGCGTACTGCACCAAGACCGTGATGGGGCGATCCATCCTGCTGACCCGAACATCTGAAGGAGCGGTCAAAGCGTTCGAGAATGTCTGCCTGCACCGCCAGTCGCAGGTGGTGACGGGGTGCGGCACCGCGAAGCGGTTCGCCTGCCCATACCACGCGTGGACGTACGACAACACCGGAAAGTTGGTGGGGCTCCCGGGCAGCGAGGGCTTCCCGGACGTCGCCGTCAAGTCCGACGGTTTGACCGCACTACCCGCCGCCGAGTTCGCCGGGTTCCTCTGGGTGGCACTGGATCCCGACGCCGCACTGGACGTGCCGGCCCACCTGGGACCGTTGGCCGATGAACTCGACTCGTGGGGCATCGGACGGTGGTCGCCACTGGGCGAGAAAGTGCTGAACTCTCCGATCAATTGGAAGCTCGCGGCCGACACCTTCGCCGAGAACTACCATTTCGCCACGGTGCACCGGCAGACGTTCGCCACCATCGCGCGCAGCAACTGCACGGTCTTCGACTCCTACGGACCGCATCACCGGCTGATCTTCCCGCTCAACACAATCCTCGACCTGGACAACGTTCCCGAAGACCAGTGGAACCCATTCCACAACTTGGTCGTGATCTACGCGCTGTTCCCCAACATCGTGCTGTCGGTGACGATCGCCAACGGCGAGCTGTTTCGGATATACCCGGGCGATCAACCGGGCAGGTCCGTCACCGTGCACCAGAACTCGACGCCGCAGGACGTCTCCGACGAATCCGTGGCGGCCGGTGCTCAAGCCGTCTTCGAATACGCCCATGCCACAGTGCGCGACGAGGACTACCGACTGGTCGAGACGCTGCAAGCCAACCTCGAATCCGGCGTCCGAAAGCAACTGGTGTTCGGACGCAACGAACCCGGACTGCAGCACCGCCACATCACCTGGGCTGCCGCGATCAAAGATGCACCGCCGGGGTGTTAGCGTCAAGACTCAAGTTACGGTTGGATTCACACCCTGCCTAGAGGTGGTGCCCCGATGACCGAAAATTCCGGCCACCGCGCATACGACGAGCTGTTCATCGGTGGTAGTTGGCGCAAACCCGCCAACCCCCAACAACTCGACGTTATTTCGCCACACTCCGAAGAACCCATCGGCCACGTTCAGGTCGCCGGCCCCGAAGACGTCGACGCCGCCGTGGCCGTCGCGCGACAGGCCTTCGACCACGGCCCGTGGCCGCGATTGGCCCATGCCGAACGGATGGCCAAGATCGAGGACCTCGCGGCGATCTATGCCGGCAACACCGACGAGATGGCCGACCTGATCACGGACGAGATGGGGTCGCCGCGCAGCTTCAGCCGGTTGGGTCAGGCAGGGGCCGCGGCTGCGTTGATTCACCTCACGCTCGCAGCCGCGCGCGAGTTCCCCTGGGCGGAACGTCGGAACGGCGTGCTCGGCGAAGTACACCTGCACAGAGCCCCCGTCGGGGTCGTCGGCGCGATTGTGCCGTGGAACGTGCCGCAATTCCTGATCATGCCCAAGTTGATCCCGGCCCTGATCGCGGGCTGCACGGTCATCATCAAGCCTGCGCCCGAAACACCCTTGGACGCTTTGTGGTTGGCCGAAATGATCGAGCAGGTCGGCCTGCCTGAAGGGGTCGTCTCGGTGTTGCCCGGCGGGACGGACGTCGGCGAGGCGCTGGTACGCCACCCCGGGGTAGACAAGATCGCGTTCACCGGTTCGAGCGCCGTGGGCCGCCGGATCGCCACCATCTGCGGAGAACAACTCAAAAGGGTCAGCCTCGAACTTGGCGGCAAGTCGGCGGCGATCATCCTCGACGACGCCGACGTCGGCAAGACGGTGGCCGGGCTGAAGTCGGCCGCCCTGATGAACAACGGCCAGGCCTGCGTTGCGCAGACCCGCATCCTGGTCAGCGAACGCCGCCATGACGAGGTCGTCGATGCGCTGGCCGAGATGATGTCTGCCCTGCATGTCGGAGATCCCACGGACGAGGCGACCGACATCGGACCCCTATTCGCGCAACGACACCAACGTCAGGTCCAGGAATACATCCGGTCCGGACAGAGCCAGGGCGCCCGCATGGTGCTCGGCGGCGCGGAACCTGCCGCCGAGCGCGGCTGGTACGTGCGGCCGACGCTGTTCACCGACGCCTCCAACGACATGCGCATCGCCCGCGAGGAGATTTTCGGCCCGGTGTTGACCGTGCTGCGCTACCGGGACGAAGAGGACGCCATCCGGATCGCCAACGAGAGTGACTACGGACTGGCCGGTTCGGTGTGGACCGCTGATATCGCCCACGGCTTGGAGATCGCCGCCAGTGTGCGCACCGGTACCTACGGCATCAACATGTACACCCTCGACATCGGCGCTCCCTTCGGCGGCTTCAAGCAGTCGGGTATCGGGCGCGAGTTCGGGGCGGAGGGCCTAGACGAGTACGTCGAGCTTCAAACCGTCGTCTGCAATGGGAAAATGCCGCCCTTAAGCGGCTAATCCTCGAGTACCTCGATGGTGAGCTCCGCCGGGCAGCAGAGTTCGCCGCGCTGATTGAAAACACTGACCTCAAGGTCGACGAGATACTGCAGCTTTGATCCAGAACTGTTGCATCGCTTGCCGATAACCTTCCCCCGACCGATCATCGTGTCCCCCGCATAAATCGAACCGGCCAGTGCGATCTTGCGGCGGACGACTCGGCTGTAAGGACCGGCCCAATCAGTCCCGATCCGGTCGACGAACCCGGCGAGATGCATCGTGTTGACGAAGATCGTCGGGTGACCTTGGCGCTTTGCATATTCGGGATCGAAATGCCCGGGGAAGTAATCCCAAGTCGCGCTGGCGTTCATCACCACCCGCTCGTAGCTGATCTCGTCGACCGTCTCGGGCAAGTCGACCGGAACGGTCAACGCATGCCAGTCGAATCGGCTGCGACCGGTGTCACGCGTCACCCGCCGCCTCCGTCGGGTTGAATCGAAAGAGCGTATTACGGTTCAACGCGACCACAGTTCCGTCGTCGCGCATGAAGGTATCCAGCGTTTGAATGAAATGTCCGACACCGAGTTTGGTGGCTTTCTCCGGTGACACCGACACCACCTCCTCGACGACGGACAGTCGATCGCCTTCCACCACCGGAATCAAGAATTCCGCCTCGTTGGACGCGTTGACGAAGGTCCTGCCCGGCAGTGGAACCCGGATCGCGATTCCCGCCGTCGGACGAACACCGTCGGGCACCCACGGCTGCGGAATCAGCCAACCCATCAGCAACGCCGGCGGACCGACGAGGCCGCCCCACACTCGGGTCGCGAAGTCGGGGTCCCAATACGCCGGGTTGCCGTCGCGCACGAGCGCGGCGAAATGCTGGATCCGGGCACCGCTGACGGCGGTTCCCGCAACCCGGGGCTGGGTACGTGCGCCCACCATCTTCAGCGCGTCCTGGTAGGTGCCGAACGCGTACTTGTAACTGATGTCGTCAGCCATTTGGTGTCAGCCGACGCACTCCGGGCTGGAGTCGCTTACATGACCAGCGGATGCCGACTCGGCACCGAGTCCCATTCGAGTTCGCGGGAAGTGAAGTACCAGCCTCCGCGCTCATAAATCAGCTTATCCCGGTAGATCCCGGTGGCCCGCAGGGTGGTGTCGCCATACATGGCGGCGAAGAGCACGGCGACGCAGCTTTGCGTGGCGTGGACGCCGTCAATGCAGATGTCGTGATCGAGGGTCACCAAACGTTGCCCGTCGCCGCCATCGAAGGCCGCGCGGA
The DNA here is from genome assembly GCA_003165155.1 of Mycobacterium sp. Taxonomy (GTDB): domain Bacteria; phylum Actinomycetota; class Actinomycetes; order Mycobacteriales; family Mycobacteriaceae; genus Mycobacterium. The sequence goes on from PLSK01000111.1 coordinate 5,470, forward strand.
GGTCGGTGAACAACTCATGGTCGCGGACATAGCTGGCACCTGAGTGCCGGAATGTGGCCATCCAAGCCTCGCGGTTGCCGGCGGAGTAAGCGCGGTTGTGTCTAGCGGTCAGATTCAGGATGGCGTCGCGGCCGTTCGCGGACTGCAGCACTTGCTGCTCCTGGTAGGTCATAGTCATCTTTGGCTCCCCAGCCTCTAGAAATCACTTGAAACGTACGTGTAACACTAACTTAACTTATCGACTAACGGTATAACCGTGTTTTTCCCGATCCCACGTGTCGGGTTTTAAACCCCTGGTACGCAATAAATCTTTACGGATCCGTCCGATGCCGTTCTTCGGAAGTTCACTAACGACCTCAACGAAGCGTGGCACCCAGAAGTACGGCATGCGGGAAGCGCAGAAGTCGAGCAACTCCGGGTAATCCAATGTGGCCCCGTTGGTTACCGTGACGATCAACAGGACATCGTCCTCGCCCAACCGACTGGGTACGCCGACCGCCGCGGCTTCCAGCACCGCCGGATGGCGCATGGCAACGGCCTCAAGTTCCACCGAGGAAATGTTCTCGCCACGTCTGCGCAGCGAATCTTTTAGGCGGTCGACATAAGTCAGGTTCTGCTCGCTGTCGAGTTTTCCCAGGTCGCCGGTGTGAAACCAGTCACTGTGGGCATCGTGCGCATCCACGGCCAACTGACCCGCCCCGTGACGGACGTAGCCTTCGCTCATCACATGCGGGTAGTTGGGCCGGCACGTGATCTCACCGACCGATCCTGCGGGCACCGGGTTGCCCTCGGCGTCGACGATCCGCACCTCGAAATTCGGGTTGGGCCGGCCCGATGTCCCAGCAACCCCAGCCTCGGCCACGCCCTTGACGGCGATCGGAAAGGCCTCGGTCATCCCGTACATCGTGACGATGCGACAGCCGTAGCGCCGTTCGATGTCGTGGTAGGAGTCCGCGGCGATGGGCGCCGCGGAGATGAACCGCAGCGGCAGCCGTGCGTCGGCCGAATCCGCGGGCAGGTTCTGCAGCATCGAAATCATGGCGCCNNGCATCGGGGCCAGCACGCTGGGCGCAGCACTCAGGTGAAACAGCGGCATCGCGGTCCACAGCACCTCCCCCGGCCCGAATTCCCAGGCCGACGCCACGGTCGCGGCCACCGAAAACAGGTAGTGCCAGGAGGTGGCAACCGCTTTCGACGGTCCAGTGGTGCCCGAGGTGAAGAACAACGACCCCACCTCGCCAACCGCAGCCGAGTCATCGTGCAAGGCCCCGGCGGTTCCCTGCTCCAGCGCGCCGCGCAGCGAATCATTCCGGACCACAACCTCGGTCAGCGTGCTCAGCTCGCCGGCAACCTCGTCGACGCGGGCACTGTGCTCAGCGTCGGTGAGGATCACCTTGGCCTTCGACAACCACAGAGTGTGCAACAGGAAGTCGCCCTTGTTCGCGGCATTCACCGCCGCGCTCACCGCGCCGATGCGAGCCGCACCCAGCCAGAAGTAGACCCATTCCGGGCAGGTGGCGGTGTAGAGCGCGACGCAATCGCCGCGACCGACACCCAGATCGGTGAGCATGCTCGCCGCGGCACAGGACCGCTGCCGCATCTGCTCGAATGTCACCTCGACGCCGGCGATCGACATCATCACCCGGTCGGGATACTGCTCGGCACGGCGATCCAGCACGGCCGGCACGGTGAACCGGTCGACGCCGAAGTCGGCGGGCCCCAGCGGCGCGAAGGGCATCAGGCCTTCGCGGCCACCGGGTCCGGCTCGCCCGCAGCGGTGTAGCCGAAGTCGGTGGGCGAAGCCTCGGTGCCCGGGTAGAAGCGGTGTGCCCAGCGGCGAAGTGCCGCGTAGTCGCGGGCCTCTTCGGGTGCCAGGTTCGGCTTCTCCAAGTACTTCATGTTCTCCCAGGTGAAGAAGTCTTGCTTGATGACCTCTTGCTGCAGCGCCAGGAACTTGGCTGCGCGGCCGGTTGGTGCGTCGCCGGTGTCGCCGGGCTCGCGAACCGAAGCCTGGGTATAGAAGTAGTCTGTGTAGTCCTCGTCAACCGGTGTCTGCCCGGTGACCTCAAGGGTGGCCACCAGCTCGCTGGGGAAGCGGACGATTCCCAGTCCCAGCGAGTAGTTGTCGTAAATGATCTTTGCCTCGACCGGCCCGTCAGGGGTCAGCCAGGTCTTGGCCCGGCCGCCGCCGAAATGGGCGTTGACGGTGGCATGCAAGTGGTAACCCGACACCTCGAACGATGCGGTGGTGGCGGGGTTGGCAGCCTTGTGCACGTATTGCACGTGATAGGGGTCGGCCGCGTTTTCGATGATCATCTGCGCGTGCACCTTGACCCGGTTCACCATCCGGCTATGCGGGTGCAGCGGGTAATACTCGTCGGTTTCCAGCTCGGGCAGTACCGGTGGTTGCCAGTAGGGCGCACGGCCGTGACGTTCGTGCCAGACGAGGACGAAGCCGTACCACTCCACGCACGGGTAGGTGCGGATGCGGACGTTGTTCTTGCAGCCGATCTTGCTGTACGGGATCAGCGCATTGGTGCCGTCGCCGCGCCATTGCCAACCGTGCCAGGGGCAGACGATGTTCTCACCTTCTACCTCCCCGCCGACACCCATGTTGGCGCCGAGGTGCTGACAGTAGGCGTCCAGCGCGTGCACTTTGCCGGAGGCGGTGCGGA
>PLSK01000218.1 GCA_003165155.1 Mycobacterium sp.
GGATTTTGGGCCACCGTCTCACATCCCCTGGTTGCCCGCGCGCAGCCTCGATCGCCTGCGTACCCTTCATCTGACCGCCGGACCCGTGCGCCACGCTTGCCGTCCCGCGTCGCGCCAGTCCCGGTTCGGAACGCCCGCTGTTCAACCTTGAGCGTGATAGTGGGGGAAGATGGTAGGTGGGCTTGCGCCTCGTGGCAGTTCGCCGAAGTACCCGGGAGGGGTCGATGTTCGTGAACGCCGATGAGCGGGTCGGCGTCGGCATGGACCGACGCAACGAAACGGTGATCGTGCCGGGGGTGACCTGCTGGCGGTCGGCACCGGCCAATCGCTACGCCCCCATCGTCGACGGTGCTGACTACCTGCGGCACGTCAAGGCCGCGATGTTGAACGCTCAGCAGCGAATCGTCGTCATCGGCTGGGACCTGGACTACCGGACTGCATTCGAGCGCGACGAAGCGACGTTAGAAGGCCCCAACAACCTCGGCCCATTCCTGAACTGGCTGCTGTGTAAGCGTCCCGAACTGAACGTGTATCTGCTGAAGTCCAACCTTCGGCTCCTGCCCGCTTTCGACGGGTTCTGGTTTGGCGTTGTGCCGGTGAGTCTGCTCAACCAGTTCACTTCGGCGAGAATGCACTTCGCAGTCGACGGAGTGCACCCCACCGGTGCCGTGCACCACCAGAAGATCGTGGTCGTCGATGATGCGGTGGCCTTCTGCGGCGGCATCGATCTCGCGCTCGGGCGCTGGGATACCCGCGCGCATCTTCCCGTCGATCCGCGCAGGCACGGCCCAGGCGATGCGTACGGCCCACGCCACGAAGTCGCTGCTGTGGTGGACGGTCCTGCTGGGGAGCTGCTTGCTGAACAGGCCCGCGAGCGGTGGAAGGCAGCGACCGGTCAAGCGCTGGCTAAGGACGTACCGTTCGCATCCCCGTGGCCCGAGGGGCTCAGGCCCGCGTTGCGCAATGTCGAGGTGGCGGTGGCCCGCACACTTCCAGCGCTGCCCCAGCGCAGTGAGGTCCGGGAGATCGAGGCACTGGATGTCGCTGCCATCGCTGCCGCTCGTGACGTCATCTATCTGGAGAATCAGTACTTTGCCTCGCGGCGCATCGCGGAAGCGATCGCGACGCGGCTGCGGGAACAGCACGGGCCCGAAGTGGTGATCATCCTGCCGCGCAGCTCTGAGAGCCGTCTGGAACAGGAGTCGATGGATAGCGCTCGCGAACGCCTCGTGCGTTTGCTCAGGGGGGCGGATCTGCACGGGCGGTTGGGGGTTTATTGGCCGGTGGCCGGCAGGGGGGTGTCGGTTTACGTGCACTCGAAGGTCATCGTGGTAGACGGCCGACTGCTTCGCATCGGTTCCTCCAACTTCAACAACCGATCGCTGGGCTTCGACAGCGAATGCGATGTTGCGATCGAAGCAAACCCTGCGCTGGCGAATTGCGCTGAGGTGGAGCGTGAGATCCTCTTCACCCGGGACAGTCTGGTGGCCGAGCATCTGGGGGTCTCCGTCGGAGACTTCCGCGACGAATTAGAGCGCTGTGGGGCATTCCGACACGGCATCGAAGAGCTGCGCGGTACTGGTCGTTCGCTGCGAAAGTTGACCGACACGATGATGTCTGCTGACAAGGGTCCTTTCGCAGAGAACGATCTCATGGATCCTGACCACGTCCCGCCGTCGATTGCGCAGAGCACGTTGAAGCTGGTCGAGTCGGTGGTGACGTGGCCGCTGCGTCGATCATTGTTCGGCACGTGGTACCAGAAGCTGCGCGGTACCGATACCAACTTGACGATCAACGAAAGTGTCTTGCCGACAGGAGATTTGGCGGAATCCATTCCGTCAGTACCCGGCACTACTGAGTGGGACGAAAGCAGTCAGTGACGCTCCAGGTCGACCACCAGGGGTCGGTGATCCGAGATCGGCATCAATGGTGCCTCCCGGTGACGGACGCTCAACCCGGGGTCATCGGTGAGGACGTGGTCGAGTTGACGCCGCGGGCAGTGGGCCGGAAACGTCGGTGCCGCCGCCAGCGTCCGCAGGCCCGACCACCGCTGCGCCGCGGCGGCTGTGAGATTTAGATCGCCGACCACCAGACGTGGTCCCGAGAGGCCGCGCAGCTCAGCGACGATCCGGCGCAACTGTCGCCGATTCCATCCGGGCACGAACGACAGGTGGGTGTTGGCCATCGTCAGTGGGCCGAGTGAAGTCTCCAGTTGGGCGACGACGGCCACTCGAGGTTCTTCGTTCATGACGATCACCCGACGGGGGACAGGCATGTACATCGGAAACCGGGCGGGGATGTGCGGTAGTCGCAGCACCTGCCAGTGAGAGGCTGGAAACCGCGACAGCAGTGCGATTCCGTACGCCGCCGATCCGAGTTGCTCGGTGCCCGTCGCAGCGACCCAGGTCGCCCCCGGAGTTCCCGAGATCGAAGCCACGAAACGGTGGGTGACGGCATCCATCGCCTCGGCGGCAACGGCGGTCAGATCGACTCCGCCCGAACGCTCCTGACCAAGGTCGACCTCCTGTAAAGCCAGGACGTCGGGCTGCAGCTGCCGGATGCTGTCGCGCAGCCCAGCCGGATCGACGACGTCGCCGACGGTTCGGCCGTGCAAGATGTTGAAGGTCACGACGCGCAGGGCGATCACCTATCTCGTGGGTTGGTCCACCTGTAAGGCCTCTGACTTGCCCACATAGCCATGTCTAGCATCCCGGCACCGGGTTCTTAGAACGGGGTGCGCTACGACGCAAGGCACATGACGTCGAAGGCCATGGCCACCCGGACGTCATCAAGGTTTCCTGGATAGTGATGGGTATCCTTCGACCGGAAGTCGAAAAGCTTTGTACCACAGGCAGTATCGGGCGGCCTCGATGTCGTCGACGATCGGGTGGAGCCCTTGACGGAACCTAGGGTAACCACCGAGCGGCGCAATCGTTACCCGCCTCGCTTGTATCGCAGCGCCACCTCTTCGGAGACGTTGTGTTCGAGCACAGAGGTTTCGGCGCTGAGCAAGTCACATAGCACCCGGTGTTCGGTGAACAAGGCGGCGAAGCTCCGCGCGAGCGCATGCGCCCTGTCCGACGCACTTCCGTCAAGCGCAACGCTGCGTTCCACTCGCGAGGTTGCTCGGCTGGCTGATCCTGCTGGTTCGATACTACTCGGAAGGCATCGGCGTACCCATTCCCGAGGGCCTGCCCAACGGCGAGGAGCTCGTCGCGGCGTGGAGCGGGCCACCGGACGTACGGCCCGTCACGTGGCCTACTACGAGGCGTTCGCCGCGCTGTGACTGTCCATCCGGATGGACGGGCCGGCAACTTCTTGATCGCCGCGGGCGCGTTTCCGCCCGACCACCCGATGCCGGTGTCGAACCCCGCGAGCCAGACCCTGGCCAAACTGGTTGGTCTTCCCGCGCGCACGCATTGTTCAGCCGCGTAGCCGCGCGCGGGGAATTTCTGAGCGACTTCCTCACCCACTCGGGGATCGAGGCAGCCCTGCTGGCTGGTGAGCGCGCCGGATGGACTTGCGGGTCGGCCGCCCCACGCCGTCCGGGTGCCTAGTTGAGACCGTGGAAGCAGCCTTCCCAGGCAGGGATGATGTTCGCGTAATCGTGCGTTGCCGCGAGCATGCGGACATTCGGCAAGTCGTTCGAGCCCTTCGGTCGCGGGGCCAATCAGTTGTCGGAGTACACGAGCGGTTCCGGTCGGGCGATGACCCGGATTTGCGACGAGCGGTGCCGAGCACGGACGGAGTGGGTCCCAAATACTGGGTGCACCAGAACAAGCTGATCGAGGGAATTGATGACCCTCGCTTTATGGTGCGGGCGTTCTATGACCCGCAGACCGGGATCACAGCTAACCAGCGTGGCGCTACTCAAATCCGTTCCGCTCAGAGATTGAGAAGATCCTGTGCGATCATCCACGCACCCGCTTTGCCAAAGTGCTACTTGGTATGAATCGCGGACTCACCGACGCCGACATGGCGCAAGAGGCTCACGCAGACGGTGAATCCATCCGTGCCGACAGCATCGCCGCCGTGCGCAGGATCGTTCTCCTGAGCCTGANNGATCGAACGGTTACGCGAGGAATGGGAAGCGGGCGGCAGAGAAAAGCCCTGGACATGGGGTATTAATTGGGGCAATAGCGGAGGCGGCGGATGACCCGGGGGCTGATCGGTCAATTGGTCAGCGCACCCCGAGCAGCACCCCATAGGGAAGAAAAAGCGCACTTGGAGTCCGTATTTGTGGATACGATCTTCCAGGGACACGTCAACGTGTTGGCGTATATCAGAATAAGGGGGCGGCATGATTGTCTTAGGTGTCATCTTGCTGTTGGTCGGCTACCTGCTGTTACCGAGGCTAACCGGGGTACCGCTCAACGTTGAGACGATATGTGTCTGGGGCGGTTGGATTTTGCTCATTGTCGGCATTATCCTGTTCGTCCTGGGCAGGTCAGGCCGAAGCATCGGCGGCAGACGCAACTGGTACTGACTGGCTGAGCGCCGTATGACTACGCCGTCGGGGTTCCGAGGCCCACCCTTCCAAGGCGCGGGTGTCGCCGTCTCGTCGCCCCGGCAATCCGTGGGCTGAAGCAATGGGGATGCAGCGTCTGGTGTATTGATGCCGCTTCCGACGCGGTAACGGCAGCAGATCCCTCGTAAAGCTGAAGCCGGCCATCCTTCCGAGTGATATGTACTCACAATGGCTACGCAGGCACTCCGTCAAGGACAGCCGAGACCGATCCCGCCGGATCATTGGGTGGGACCACGCTGGGACCACACGCTGTGCACCATCATGAACGACCTGCGCGCCCAGGAACGTCACGCATCCCGCAACAAACGGCGGAAGACGCCGGTGACCTGGGAAAACGCGCTGCCGCTACTTCCTGGGGGTCAAGTGGTCGCAGGTTCAAATCCTGTCAGCCCGACGCAGGTCAGAGCCTATTTCGACCTCTGGTAGGTGCCATTTTGGCGGTTGTACCCAAACGCCATACCCAAACCAGCATTCGGCGAGCGTTCGCCAGCAAACTAAACCGAAGTTCCGGCCGGTGGGATCAAAGTAGCTA
>PLSK01000139.1 GCA_003165155.1 Mycobacterium sp.
TGTGCGTCTTCATGTTTCGCGGCGATTTCATACGGACGGTTCCGATCACGATCTTGTCGCCCCGCGCCGGGCTGGTGATGAATCCTCAGGCAAAGGTCAAGCTGCTGGGTGTCCAAGTCGGCACCGTTGCCTGGATCGAAGAACGCCCGAACGGGCAGGCCGCACTGCACCTGAAGATGGATCCCGATCAGATGCACCGCATCCCGGCCAATGTCGGTGTCGACATCGCATCCACGACCGTCTTCGGCAATAAGTTCGTCCAGCTGCGCCTGCCCACCCACCCCGACGTGGAGCGGCTGCAGCCCGGGCGTGTGCTCGACGCCTCGCAAGTGACCGTGGAATTCAATACGTTATTCGAGCAACTTACATCGTTGCTGTCGGCCATCGAACCGGGAAAGCTCAACGCCACCCTGGATGCGATCGCCTCGACACTCAGTGGCCGCGGACACAAGATCGGCGAGGCATTCTCCGATCTCGATGCCTTATTGAAGCGACTCAATCCCAGCTTGCCCACCTTCGAACACGATTTAGAGGCCGCGCCGACGGTGGTCAACGCCTACGCCGATGCCGCCTCGGATCTGACCAATATCATCGACAACACCACCACGTTGAGTAACACGATCGTCAGCCAGCAACAGCAGCTGGACGCGATCTTGATTAGCGCTGCCGGCTTGGGCGACATTGGCTCTGATGTCGTGGGCACCAACCGCCAAGCCCTGAGCAATGTGCTGAATCTACTCGTGCCGACCACCGATGTGCTCAGCCGCCACCACGAAAGCCTTTACTGTGGCTTGGCGGGTATCTGGCCCGTCGTTGATGGTGCTCCTTCGCCGGTTCCCGGTGTGGTGGCCTCCTTGAGTTTCGGGCTGGGTATCGAGCGTTACCGCTACCCGTCGAACCTGCCGAAGGTGGCGGCTAAGGGGGATTCGCACTGCGCCGAGATCGGGTTGCCCGACATGCCGTTTCAGATGCGACCCAAGTTCGTCGTCGCCGACGTGGGTGCTAATCCGTGGCAGTACGGCAACCCGGGCATCATACCCAACTCCGATTGGCTCAAGCAGAAGCTGTTCGGACCGATCGACGGGCCACCCCGCAATTCCGCGCAGATCGGTCAACCGGGATGAGCGCTACCGTGGGTCCGGCAATCAAATTCGGCCTGTTCGCTGTCGTGATGAGCGTGATGACGGCTTTTCTGTTTGTGGTGTTCGGTCAGTACCGAGCCGGGTCGACCGAAGACTACTCGGCGGTCTTCATCGACGCCGCTAGCTTGAAATCCGGTGACTCAGTCCGGGTTTCGGGCATCCGAGTGGGCACTGTAGCGAAGGTGTCGCTGCAATCGAACAAGACCGTCGTTGTCAGTTTCGATACCGACCGTGACGTGGCGTTGACCACCGGCACCAAAGCCGTTGTGCGCTATCTCAATTTGGTTGGTGACCGCTATCTGGAGTTGGTCGACGGGCCGGGATCGACCCGATTACTTCCCGCTGGAGCTCAGATCCCCATTGAGCGCACCGCCCCGGCTCTGGATCTGGATCTGCTGTTAGGCGGCCTTAAACCCGTCATCCACGGCCTTAATCCCCAGGACGTCAACGCCTTAACCGCGTCGCTGATCCAAGTGTTCCAGGGACAAGGCGGAACCCTGGAATCAATTCTGTCCAAGACGTCATCATTTGCCACAGCTATAGCCGATCGCCGCGATGCCGTTGAACGCCTCATCGATAACCTCAACACCGTGGCCGGGACGCTGGCTAAAGACGGCCAACAATTCTCCGGCGCTATCGAACGGCTGCATCGGCTCATCACCGACCTAGCCGAAGACCGCGACCCGATCGGCGCAGCGATCCAGTCCCTCGACAACGGCACCGCCTCCATCGCCGATCTGCTCACCCATGCGCGGGTACCGCTGACAGCCACCGTCAACCAGCTCAATCGCCTGGCTCCACTGCTCGACGACGACAAGGACAAGCTCGACGCCGCACTAGGTAAAGCGCCCGAAAACTACCGCAAACTCATCCGCCTAGGCGCCTACGGCAGCTTCATCAACTACTACATATGCGGGATATCGATACGTGCCACCGACCTCCAGGGCCGCACCGTGGTGGCCCCATGGTTCAGTCAAGAAACCGGGAGGTGCACAGAGCCCTGATGCTCAAATACCGCGGAACACATCTCATCAAAGCAGGATTCATCGGTGCCGTACTGGCGACCCTGGTGGTGGCAATCGGGTTGAAACCCGAATCGTTATTGAATTGGGCGACAACAGTCCGCTATCAGGCGCTGTTTTCCCACGCCGGAGGGCTAGTCGCGGGCAACGACGTCAAGGTCTCCGGCGTCAAAGTCGGTAGCGTGTCCGACGTTTCGTTGCGCGACGGGAAAGCCCTGGTGACCTTCAGCATCGACAGCAGCGTTACGTTGGGCTCCGCGACCACCGCTCACATCCGCACCGGATCACTACTGGGACAACGGATCATCACCCTAGAATCAACCGGGGCGAACACATTGCGACCCAACAGCATCATCCCGGTCACACGCACCGCCTCGCCCTACTCGCTGACCGAAGCAGTCGGTGACCTCACCACCAACACCGCGGGCACTGACACGCAATCACTGAATCAGTCCCTGGACGCCCTCTCAGCGACACTGGACCAAATCGCCCCGCAGCTCGGCCCAACACTGCAGGCGCTCACCCGGCTGTCGCAGTCGCTCAACGGCCGTGACACCACCCTTGCCGAACTGCTCAAGCACACCGGTCAAGTCACTGATGTTTTGGCACAACGCAGCGACCAACTCAACACCTTGATCCTCAACGCCAACGATCTGATCGGCGTGTTGGCGCAACGCCGGCAAGCCATCGTCGACATCCTCGCCAACACCTCCGCGCTGTCCCAGCAGCTGTCCGCACTGATCGCGGAGAATGAAAAGCAGTTGGCGCCGACCCTGCAAAGACTCAACTCGGTCACCGCGATGCTGGAGAAAAACCGCGACAATATCGCCAAAGCCCTCCCAGGGTTAGCGAAATACCAAATCACCCAAGGTGAAACCGTTGCCAGCGGCTACGCGTACAGCGCGTTCGTCCCCAACATGCTGGTGCCCGAAACCCTGCAGCCCTTCTTCGACTACTACTTCGGATTCCGTCGCGGCACCGACGCCGGGCAGCCGCCCGACCAGGCGGGACCCCGCGCTGAATTCCCCTGGCCATACAACGGGATTCCCGGTGGAAGCCGATGATCCGACCAGATTTGCTATCGCGTCGCCGCAAACCGTTGGGACGTGCGGCTGCCGCCGTCCTGGTCGTAGTTCTCGTTGCCGGCATCGCAGTGCTGCTCCGGAACACTGTGTTCCGGTCCACGTCGATCACCGCCTACTTCACCAAAGCCATCGCGATCTACCCCGGCGACAATGTCGAGGTCGCAGGCGTGATCGTCGGACGTATCGACAGCATCCACCCCGAGGGCACCCGAACCAGAATGACGCTGACGATCGACCACGATGTACCGATCCCCGCCCAAGCCAAAGCCGTAATCGTTGCCCAAAACCTCGTCGCCGCACGCTATGTCGAACTGACTCCCGCCTACGAATCCGGTGGGGGAACCACGATGAGCGACGGCGGGGTCATCTCTCTCGACCGCACCGCCATACCCGTGGAATGGGATCAGATCAAAGACCAGCTGAAGCGACTGGCCACTGATCTGGGGCCCCAAGAACAAACCTCAAGCACGTCGGTATCCCGGTTCATCACCAGCACCGCAGCCGCCCTAGCCGGCAACGGCGACAAATTCCGTCAAACACTGGCCGAGCTGTCCAAGACCGCGCGGATACTGGCCGACGGCGGCGGCGACATCGTCAACATCATCAGCAACCTCGAGACCTTCGTAACCGCCCTGCGCGACAGCAACACCCAAATCGTCGAGTTCCAAAACCGATTCGCCACCCTGACCAGCGTTCTCGACGAAAGTCGCTCCGATCTCGACGCCGCGTTAACCAACCTATCCAGCACGCTCGGCGACGTCCAACGTTTCATCGCCGGTAGCCGCAACCAGACCGCCGAACAGATCCAACGCCTAGCCAACGTCACGCAGAACCTTGTCGATCACCGCACCGACCTCGAAAATCTGCTGCACGTGGCACCCAATGCGATCGCTAACGGCTACAACATCTACAACCCGGACAGCGGCAGCGTGACAGGAACCTTTGTGATGAGCCCATTCTCGAACCTCACGAACCTATTTTGCGGCGCAATCGGCGCCATCGAGAATGTCACCTCATCCGAAACCGGCAAACTATGCGGCCAATACCTCGGCCCTGCCCTGCAACAGACCAGCCTCAACGGCCTACCCGTCCCCATCAACCCCTACCTGCAGCCCGCGGCCAAGCCACAAAACATCATCTACGCCGACCCCGCACTGGCGCCGGGCGGCACAGGACCGGCCCCCACCCCGCCCGAGCTGCCACCCGCGGTGTCGGCCTACAGTCCGGCGACGACCCTTCCCGAGCTACTGTTGCCCGGCCAAACACCGCCGCCGGCGGACGCCCCCGCCCCGCCACCGGAAGCCTCCGGACCAGCACCCGGTCGCCCCGCCCCCGAGGCGCCTGGCCCGCAGCCATCGCCACCACCAACACCGCCGCCGGCCGATACCAACGTGCCCTCATGAATCTCATCAGCACCGGTCGACGAGTCCTGGCCTGCGGCAGTACGCTTCTGCTCACCACCACCGGCTGTGCATTTCAAGGCGTCAATACTCTGCCGCTTCCCGGCGCCGTGGGCCGCGGACCAGGCGCGGCGATCTACCACCTCCAAATGGCCAATGTCGGTACACTAGAACCTAATTCACCGGTACTAATTTCCGACGTCGTCGTCGGCAGCGTCGGTGCCATGAAAGTGCGCAACTGGCACGCCGACATCGAAGTATCGGTGAAACCCGATGTGGCCGTTCCAGCCAATGCGGTGGCTACCGTGGGCCAAACCAGCTTGCTCGGCTCCATGCACCTAGCACTCGACCCGCCACCAGGGCAGGCCCCAACAGGCCGACTCACCCCCGGCGCCACGATCGCATTGAACCGCACCGGCGCCTACCCCTCGACTGAGCAGACCCTCTCGGCGCTATCACTATTCATCAACTCCGGCGGGGTAGCACAAATCGGAGACATCATCCGCAACGTCGACGACGCCCTGCACGGCCGCGAGGGCCAGATCCGCGACGCCCTCACCCGCCTGGACACATTCCTCGGTGCCATCGACCGCCAGCGCGACAACATCACCGCCACCATCGATGGACTCGACCGCCTCACCGCCACCCTGGCCGCCCAGAACGACACCATCGCCCACGCGCTACACGACATCCCACCCGCACTCGACGTGCTCATCCGCGAACGCCCCCGCCTAACCGCAGCACTCGACAAACTCCGACCATTCAGCGACACCACCACCCGGCTAATCAACGAGAGCCAACACGATCTGGTCACCAACCTGCGCAACCTGGAACCCGCCCTGCGTGCACTGGCCGACATCGGACCAAAACTCGGCAGCGTCCTCGCCTATCTGCCCGTATTCCCGTTCGGACAAAACATCATCAACCGCGCCGTACGCGGTGACTACCTCAACCTCTACGCCGTCATCGACCTCACCATTCCGCGACTTAAACGCACGATGTTGCGCGGCACCCGATGGGAAGATCTCACCGCCAACCTGGTACCCGCTCCCGGGGAACCGGGGTACATGGGCTTCACCAACGACCCCCTGCATGCGCCCCTGGCCCCACCACCGGCGAGCCCACCGCCTGCCCCGCCCAACGCTCCCTCGCCGCCGCCCACCGCGACACCACTACCACCACCCGAGCAGCCCTCAGCGTTACCCGCCCCACCCCAGCCAAGAGGCGGATGATGCTGACCCGCTTTGTCCGCGTCCAGCTGATCATCTTCACAACCCTCTCCATCATCGGGATGGTCACCATGGCCCTCGTCTACCTGCAAGCACCCACCCTGCTCGGCATCGGGCGCATGACCGTCACCGTGGAACTGCCCAACTCAGGCGGCCTCTACCGCTTCGCCAACGTCACCTACCGCGGAGTCCAAATCGGCAAAGTCACCGCTGTCGGCCTCACCGACGGCGTCGACACCCACACCCAGGCCACCCTCAGAATGGACAGCAGGGCGAAGATACCCGCCGACCTTGAAGCCGAAGTGCGCAGCATTTCAGCGGTCGGCGAGCAATACGTCGATCTCGTCCCTCGCGCCGATGCACCGCCCTATCTTCACGACGGGTCAGTTATCGCCATGAGCGACACTTCCGTACCGCAGGCGGTCGGACCAGTACTCGATCAAGTCAATTCGCTGCTTAGCAGCATCCCCAAAGACAAACTCAACGCACTGCTCGACGAAACCTTTAAAGGTCTCAACGGTGCCGGCTATGACTTCGGCTCACTTACCGACTCCACGTCGACGCTCTCGCATGACTTCAACAGCGTCGCCGATCGACTCCAAACGCTGATCACCAACAGCGCCCCACTGTTGGATTCTCAAGTCGACACCCAACAGTCAATCCGAACCTGGGCGCGAAGCCTGGCCGGCGTCACCGACCAACTCGTCCACAACGACCCCCAACTCCGGACCCTGCTGAAGCGCGGACCCGAAGCAGCCAACGAAGTCTCGCGTCTGCTCACCCAAATCAAACCCACCCTGCCGATACTGCTGGCCAACCTCACCACAATCGGTCAAATCGGCGTCACCTACAACCCCTCCATCGAACAAATCCTCGTGTTGGAACCGCCGTTCATCTCGACCATCCAAGCCGCGCTACCCCGCAACAACGCCACAGGAATCCCCACCGGCGGCGAATTCGCAGCTACAGTCGGCGACCCCAACCCGTGCACGGTCGGATTCCTCCCGCCCTCGCAATGGCGCTCACCAGCCGACACCACCACCGTCGACACCCCCGACGGGCTCTACTGCAAACTGCCCCAAGACTCGCCTAGCGCGGTGCGCGGCGCACGTAACTATCCATGCATGGGCCACCCCGGCAAACGTGCACCCACCGTCCAGATATGCGACAGCGACAAGCCATATGAACCGTTAGCGATCCGCCAGCACATCCTTGGCCCCAACCCCCTCGATCCCAACCTCATTTCCCAAGGCATCCCTCCCGACCAACGAATCAACCACGGCGACCAGAACATCTTCGGCCCCGTTCAGGGAACGCCTTTACCGCCGAATGGCGCTCCGCCGCCCGCACCGGCCGCCCGGCAGCCGGCGGCTCCTGCTCTGCCCGAACCACCCATACCCATGGACATGCCCGACGCCGGCCAGACCGCCCCAACGACATCTCCAAGTTCGCTGCACACCAATAACCTTGGTGCTCCGGCCGTCGGCTTCGCCATCTACAACCCACGCACCGGCAACTACCTCGGCCCGGACGGCCACCTATACAGCCAAGCGGATCTCGCCAAACCCACAGCGCAGAAATCCTGGAAAGACCTTCTCCTACATTGATTGTGACATTGACGAAGTCCAAAATCTGCCCAGCGCTAGAAACGTTTGCCTCCTGCTGGCGTCCGGCACCTGGCGAACGGAGGGTCACGTGAAGACCCTGACACTTAGTGCTGCACTGATGGCGGCTGCGCTCGCGATTGCGCCGGTTGCCCGGGCCGAAATTCCGGTTGGCAACTATGAACTTCAGATCGTGGGCAGGTACGACTTCCACACGTGGCTCTGGGCAATTACGCCATGCTCCGGTGGATGTGTCCACGTGAGCGCTATTCCCAGGCCCATTGCAAAGGCTTTCGGCTACGACGGTGCAGCGCAGCTCGCCGACGGCCACTACACATTGATCGTCGACGTTCCCGACGGTCTGCGCTGCGGAGACGTCTACTACGGCCCCACCGTGCCCACCCACGACACCTACTCATGGGATGGAACGACGCTGGCCGGTTCTCTGACCTCTTCATTCGCAGCAGGCTGCGGCGGTGCGCCGGCCGGGACCAACACGTACCCGTTCACCCTGTCACGGATGTAAGCACGGTTGGTAACTAACTGCAGCGATAGCGGCTGACGACGACGGCGATGCCGCCTGGGACCCGTCGAACCTCTAGAGACCTCCGATGAGATTAAGAATCAAGTGGTTGGCCAACTTTTGTGCGTAGGCGGCAGCTGTCCGATGAGCTTGTTCAGCAGGCGGCGGTTAGCGGCGGCGTGGCGAATCGCCGTTTTCTCGGCGGCGCTGGTTACTGGCGCATGTGGGATGCGCCGCCGATGTACCAGACCTGACCGTTGATCCATTCACCTTCATCTGAGAGCAAGAAGGCGATGATGGCGGCCAGGTCGGCTGGGCGACCGAGACGAGTGGTCTTGGCGGCCATGAGGAACATCTGCTGCATCTGTTGATCGTTCTGTCGTTCCTGGGTCTCGCCCATGACGAGCCCGGGCATGACACCGTTGCACCGAACGCCTTGTTTGCCCCAGTTGTTGGCCACATGGCGGGTCAACTGGTTGACGGCAGCCTTGGCCGCGTTGTAGGCAACATGCATTGGGTCGGTACCCAGCGATCCGCCGGACGAGGTGTTGACGATGCTTCCTGCGCCCTGCTCCAGGAGGTGGGGCAGTACTGCCCGGATGGTGCGTACATAGCCGAGGAGGTTGACGTCCAGGGTGCGGTGCCACACGTCGAGGTCGGTGTCCAGCACAGTAGTGTCGCGGCCCAAGTTGTCATCGGATAGGTCTGCACCGACGTTGTGCAGCCCGTGGATTGGGCCGTATTCGGCGATGGTGCGTTCAACGAGGTTCTGGATGGATAGTTCGTCGGCAAGGTCGAACTCGACCGCGATCGCGCGCCCGCCATTCGCGGTGATCCGCTTGACCGTGGCATCTGCCCCGGCGACATCGATGTCGCCGATTGCTACCGAGGCTCCTTCGCTGGCCAGTCGCTCCGCCGTTCCGGCGCCGATGCCGGTGGCGCCCCCGGCGACGATGAAGGTCTTGCCGTCCAGTCCGTGCATTTCTCTCCCTCTGTCATGTTCGGGCGGTCAGCAGTAAGCGACGCCGAGGTCGACCGAAACAGTCGATGCAGTGACGAATTTCGATTCATCGGAGGCAAGCCAGGCGACGGCGTCGGCGATGTCCTCTGGTTGGGCTATGCCCTCGGGAAGCAGAGGCTTGTGCATGCCTTGTAGGTGTGGGTAGGTATCAGCAGCGTTCTGAAGGGCCTCGCGCATGCGGCCGGTGCCCATGGCCGTGGCAACAGCGCCTGGGTGCAGGCTGTTGACCCGGATGCGGTGGCGTCCGAGTTCGGCGGCGAAGGCCCGTGCCAGGCCGGTGATGGCGTGCTTGCTGGCGGTGTAGTGAACCATGAAGGCTTGCATCTTCACTCCGGCGGCGGAGCCGATGAGGATGATGGAGCCCCCGCGTCCGCCGTCGATGATGTGGTGTGCGCCGGCCATGACGGTGTTCCAGGTGCCGACGATGTTGGTGTCGATGGTGTCTTGGAAATCTTTGCCGGTGATTTGATCCCATGGTGCGGGGCAGCAAATTCCGGCGTTCGCGACGATGACGTCGAGGCGACCGAGTTCGGCGACGCCATGGTCCACGGCGGCGCGCAGCGTTTCGAGATCACGGGTGTCAATCGCCGCCGCGATGGCGCGCCGACCGTTTTCGGTGACCAGCCGAGTTGTTTCGGCGAGGTCGTCAGGCGTCGGGGATTCGTAGGGCACGCTGGCCGGTAACCGTCCTGCGACATCGACAAGAATGACGTCGGCGCCCTCCGCGCTGAGCCGTTGCGCGTGGGCTCTGCCCTGGCCTCTGGCGGCCCCGGTAACTAACGCAACCCTGCCTGCCAACCTCGGTTCCATTGCGAGCATGTCCTTTCCGTCGTTGTGAGTGCTCAGTCCGGTGACAACCTGTCCGCGGTGGCGGATCAGTCACCGTGACTGTCGCCGAGGTTGATCTTCTCGAGGGGGTTGGAGCGCTCGAGCATGCCGTAGGTTTGCTCGCCGTCCCAGCGGTAGCGCACGCCGGCCTGCTGCAGCGCCGGGAAGTTCGAGTTCTCTTGTTTCATTGCCCGCACCGAAAAGGTTTCGTCGTTGTGGTGGATGTCGTGGGTGGAGTACACCGTCTCGCCCTCGATGTGCACGCTGCCGTCGGCAGTCTCGAGAACCACCGATACGTCCTCGCCGAGTGCCTGTAGCCGGGTGAGCCATGGCGCCTGCGCGGCGCGCGCGGGGATCAGATCCCCATTACCGGTGAAGATGTAGCCCTCATTGAAGGTCGGCTGGCCGTCGGGGCGCGGCGGATAGGCGATGTAGCCGAATGCCTTTCCGCTGGGGAACAGCGCGGATTGCCACGCGTGGCCCCAGAAGCCAGCAAGCTTTCGCACACCCTGCCGCCGAATCCGCAGGCCGCTTCCGGTGAATTTCTGGGTGTCACCGACGATGGTCACGGTTCCGGTGGCACGAAAGAGTTGTTCGTAGCGTGGGCCGCCCATCAGTGCTCCCTCAACGGAGTCCTTGATCCTGTCGCCCGCGTCACGCTGAAGGGCGCCCTGAATCCATGGCGGCACCGCCATTTTCGCCTCGACGTGGAATGCGACATCGACGAGCGGTCCGTCAGTCTTGCCGGCGACGAGGTCCGCCGACGACGTCTCCACTGCCTTGCCCGCGTAATTCATGGTCCAGGTTCCGAACGGCTCGACGCAGCGGAACACCAATCCGGCACCACCCAACACGGTGGGCTTACCGTCAACCGACTCGGACGGCACGGATGGGCCGCTTGCACGGAGGCGATACACCCGGCCGTCGGGGAAGGCGATGTTGATCTGTGCTTCGTGGTTGGCCCAATTTGCGGCCACGGCCTCGACCCCGATGCGCGGCAGGCCGATCTGTCCGCGGTCGTCCACGGTCCAGAAGCTCACGGAGTCACGCATTTCCGGGTTCTCGGGACGCTGGGCGAACAGGTATTCGCGGGACGGGTCGATCCCGCCGGTGAGGTCAATCGACATTTTGTTCCTGTCGGTCAGCGAGCGCAGTGTTTGGTCCAGCGGTTGACGTGCTCGACGTAGCGGGCGAAGCGGGGCCGCACCGCGTCGAAGTCGATGCCGAACTCGACGGGATCGGCGCGCGAGCTGGGTTCACGTTCTGCCGCGGCCAGGGTCCACCAGCTCTGCATTCTTTGTTCGAACTCGTCAGTTACCGGCTCGGCGAGCCAGCCGTATAAGCCGGTGACCTCGCCGATGGGGTCCGCCTGCATCGCGCGAAAGTCGATGTCATAGAAACGCTTGTCTGCTCCGCCTGCCCGGAATTCCAGTGCCCGGTCCATGCCCAGCGACCAGTGCTCGACATTCAGCCGGCCGATGGAGGGGCGATCAATGTGGTCGGTGAAGGAACCGATGATGTCGGCGTAGAGGTCGGCCACCGAGAGGATGACATCGGTGGGGTCGCGGTGGGTCATCACGTAGCGGGCATCCGGGAAGGCGGCGTCGACCGCGTCGAGCCACAGCACGTGCGACGGGCATTTGAGCCGCCACTCTTTAGTGGGCTCACCCCATTGCAGCAGCTTCATCACCTTGCGCTGATAGGCCAGCGCGGGTCCGAGGTCTGCCTTTTCGACCAGCCACGCGGAATAGGTCGGTATCTGCGCGAACGACTGGAAGATGTGCGATTTGAAGTCCAGGGCCATCAGCTCGTGACACTCCATCGGCCCGTGGGTGTCCGCGGGCACGTGATAGCGAGTGCCCAACATCTCCCCTTTGTCCGGAGGGATGCGGGGGTCGACGCCCCGCACAGTGGACGGTGGTGGACAGGGTTGCGACGATTCCCACCGTCGCAGATAGCGCACAGCGGGATCTTGCGCCAGCAGCATCGACAGCGCCGTCGACCCGGTGCGGGGCAAACCGAGTCCGATCACCGGCGCAACGATCGACTCGTCGCCGATCTCGGGATGACGCCGGTACCAATCTTCGACGTGCAGGCGCTGTCCCAGATATCCGGTGATGCGCCCGTAGATGAACGCCTCGCCGCGGGCGTTGAGTCGGGCCTCGTCGCGCAGCGACGCCACCAGGATCGCCAGACCCTCTTCGAACGAATCGTCGCCGAACTGATCCAAACCCGTTCGTTCGACGGCCGCGTCCTTGATCTCGTTAAGGGTGGCCATACTCAGTTCATCCACTGCCCGCCGGCCACGTCGATCGTCTGCCCGCAGAGGTAGTCGGCGGCTTCCGAGGCCAAAAAGGCGACCATGTTGGCGGCTTCTTCGGGCAGCGACGCCCGCCCGAGTTGCACCTGTGTGGTGATTGCCTCGAGGATCGCCCCTCGGCCCGCGTGATGCGCAGGGGTCTGCGGATTAAGCAGATACTCCATCATCTCCGGTTTAATCATGATTCCCGGCGCGACGCCGAGCACGTTGACACCACGGGGAGCGACTTCGTGGGCCAGGTTGCGGGTGAACCCGATGACGCCGGACTTACACGAGTTGTAGACGACCAGCCCACGCTGTTGGATGCGCCCCCCGACCGACCCGATGTTGATGATCTTGCCCGAGCCTTGCGGCAGCAGGAATTCCAATGCGGCATGCGCGCCGTACATCATCATGGTCAGGCTGCCCAGCACCGTGTGGTCGATGTCTTCCTTGCTGTGGTTCTCGAAGGGACCACCGACAACCATCACAGGGTTGTTGACCATGATGTCCAACCCGCCCAATTCGCCATGGGCGACGCGCACCGCCTCGTGGACCTGGTCCCAATCGGACATATCGGCCTTAACCGGAAACGCGTTCACACCCCACCGCTGTTCGATCTCTTTAGCCCGGCGCTCCACCTTCTCGAAAGTTCGCCCGATCAGCGCAACGTCGGCGCCAAGGCCGGCCAGGCGGTTGGCGATGGCTTGACCGAGCCCATCGCCACCGGCGCCGGTGACGAACGCCTTTCTGCCCGACAGGTCCATCAGCTCGGTGACCCGCTTATCAATGATGTGTCTGGGCAAGCGGTCCAGATTCAGAGCAGCGATCGCCGCTGCATCGTCGTCAACCGTCATGGGGTCTCCTTTCACCGTCCACCTGAATGGCGACGATAAGGCGAGAAGCAGCTGGGAAGGTAATACCGATTGCGACGTTCAGTCATGCCGGTTTCCGATGGCTGGTATATCTCGAAGCACAATGGACACTCACCGGCTCAAGTATTTCCTGCGGATCGCGGAAGAAGGTTCGATCACTCGAGCTGCCGGGCTGCTGGGTATCGCTCAGCCCGCGTTGAGCCGTCAACTCCAACTACTCGAAGACGACCTGGGAGTTGCACTGTTCCGGCGGACCCGCCGGGGAGTCGAGCTCACTGAGGCCGGCGAACGACTGCGTGCCTCGACCGCCGCACCGCTGCGTCAACTGGAACTTGCCGTCAAATACGCCGGGTCGCCGCTGGCGCGCCTGGACCGCAACGTGCTGCTCGGCGTACCGGAGACAGCGGTCGATGTGCTCGCGGTTCCGCTGATCAACAGCCTGAACACCGTGTTCCCCGCCGCCGTTTTCTCGGTGACCGTGGGCAGTACCGATCAGCTGGTCGAAGCGATGTTAAAGGGCGCGGTTGACGTGGCGCTAATCAACCCGGTGCCCGACGAGCGAGTGTTCTACCGCGAGATGCTGACTGAGGACCTTGTTCTCGTCGGCGGAGCCGACTCGAACCTCGACCCGGCCGGGCCCGTCGCCTTTACCCACGTCGTCACATTGCCGCTGGTGATCCCGCGCTCCCCATCCGGTGCGGCAACGCTTCTTCAAAACGCAGCTCTGCGAACGAAAGTCAGCATCAGCTACCGCATAACCACCGACTCGCTGCAGGTGACCAAGAAGCTTATCGAAGCCGGGCTCGTCTACGGTGTCCTTCCTTTGTCGGCCTGCCATCGCGAGGTCGACGACGGCCGCTTGCGGTTTGCTCCGATATGCGAGCCGCGGCTGACCCAGCACCTTGGCGTGGCAGCGACCACACAGTTGGAACTGCCACGCGAGCTCACCGCGAAGCTGGGCAACACCATCCGCGAGGAAGTCGCCGCACTCATCAAATCCGGCCGCTGGACCGCCGAGCTGGTGTCCTCGCAACCCTGGAACCCGAGCCTTGGCTAAGACTTGCTTGACGGAATTTCTGGCGGAATAGGTGGCGTACAGCCAGGCCTTTGGGCGTACATACTTACGTTAAAAAACGACGAAAGAAAACAAACAAACAATGCATCAAAAGCAAAGAAATACAACATAATCAATTGTCACCAATCCTGGTCCACTGCAACAGTATTAGAGCCAGGAGTGATTGTCTCTAGGGCGACGCATCTGTCGTTCTTAAACTCGCTTCGTGGGCCACAGCCATGGCCAACAGCTTCTTCGCCGGTGCCGCGACCCGAGGCTGCTAAGTCGAGGCCTCCACTGCCGCGACACGGCGAGAGGCTCAACATGCCATGCGCCTCGGGCATCCTCAACCGGCCTCGGGGGAGGCCATAGACCGCACTGCGCCGTCTTCCTTAAGGCCGACTTCATGGATAATGGCGATTGTCCACCATTCATGCGAAATGCGTTGTGGGACAGCGTGTTGCGAGCCGAACCGGTGCGTCGGTGTTTGACGTCGCGCTCGCGCCGCGCGGCGCTACGCCGTTGATGGGGAGACAGTGGCAGACCACCGAAGCTACGTGAATGAATTGTTGAGTCCAAAGTCGCTCCGGCCCGCCGAGCAATTCCGTGTCGGTCGGCCAACCTGTCCGGGCTGATCGCCAATATTGTGCGCTGACGCGAACCCGAGACGACAGCGCCGCGGCGGCTACCGTCCGCTGACGCTGCCGTCCGTCACCACGGACCTAACGACGCCAGGCGTGGCGTTCGGGCGCATTGACGCTGGCACGGCCGAGGGCCGTGAAGACGTTTTTTACTGGTATCAAACGATCTCCAGGCCGCTGGGGCGCGCTAGGCTGGGTTTCTCCGACCGCGAGGAGTGACCATGGGCGACGTCGAAGCCGCTGCGCTGCGCGCGGCACGAAGTGATTGGGCCAGTGAGCATCTCGCGACATACCTCGGCTCCGGCGGCGCCCAGGGCCACATCGTCGACGTACGCGCGGTCGGTGGACACGAAGTGACGGCGCACTGCTTGATCAGGTACGTCGGACGAAATTCGGGCAAGGTGTACGTCAAGGCACTGATCTACGGCAACGTCGCAGGGGAGTTGGTGGTTGTTGCGTCGAAGGGCGGCCCTGGCCGTCATCCCGCGTGGTACCTAAACATTCTGGAAAGCACGACGATCGGGGTTCAGGTCGCCACCCAGGCCTTCGAGGCTACCTGGCGCGAACCCGAGGGCGCCGAGCGCGATGCGGTTTGGCGATACATGGTCGATCTGTTCCCGCCCTACGCGGGCTACCAGGCGTCGACTTCTCGCCGGATCCCTTTGGTGATGCTGAAGACGATTCGGCCGATCGAGGTGTTCACCCGGTAGCGGGGCCGTAGGTCACCTCGACCCGTGTCGGCTCCCCCTCGGGACCCATGGGTGAGTCGAACTCCACCACCGAACACACCGGGTTGGCATGTGAGGCGAAGAGCCTTGCTTCGTCCTCCTTGATCGACGACAACCGATCGGGCGCGCTGATCAGTCGCTGGGAGTGCTCGAAGTCCTCCCGGGAATTCCACCAGATCTCCATGATGCAGTCGAAGCCCGGGTCGATCACCTCGCCCGTCACCGGGTTGCGCTCCGGGACCAGGTAGCGCCGCACGTAGCGCACCGCGTTCGGGATGGACGGCGATCGCCCCATGCGTTCGGACAACCGCGAGTGCTGGTTCTCGTAGTAGTCCATGAACTCCGCGACAGTCATGTCGGGACGTTTACGAAAGAAGCAGATCTGCTTGAACACGGTGGCACCTCTCGAAACCTGTCAACCAAATGTCCCGAGGGTAGCTCACTGGTTCGCATCCTCAAGACCGCTCATGGGCAGGCGTCTCGGCCGAGTCCCAGGGTGGCCAGACCTGCTCGTACTGTGCGTCATCGGCTGGCTAATGCTGCCTGGTGGACAGAAAGATTCCCCGCCCTTCTCGATGCCCACGGTCCGCACATCTCCAGCCCAGACGTACACGTCCCGAAAGAGCTGACGGTGGATCGCTCAGGTACGCGAGATCATATGTGCGGTCACCCAGAAAGTCTGGGGCCTCGCGGAGTTCGATAACACGTGCCTCGACGAGGTCGTTTTCTGCGTCCCGGAGTGCGTCGGGTGTCTGAGCACCGACTCGGTTCCTCAGGATGCTCGTGCCAGGGATCAAATAGCCCTGCCAGTTCCGTTCGAGATCGCCGGTGTCCCAGGGGTGCGGCACTCCGGACTCGGTTACTGGACGTTGTACCGGCGCCGCACGCGATCTCGCAGCTCGGCGGCGGTGATAGTCCCGCGGGCGTAGGCGACCTGGTCGGCACGGGTGGCGTTGGTGCTGCGGGAACCTTCGAGTTCGGTGCTGCGGCGGATCGCGCGGACGGCCTTGACCCGGCGCTTGGCCTTCTGCAGCTCGGTCACCTGGACGCCACCTTCGGTCGAGTCCTTCCAGGGATAGTCGACGTAACCGACATCGGGTGGAAGCGCGACATCGCGGCTTTCGGCCCGTGTATGTGCCCGGCGGGTGGATCGTATCGGCGGAGCTGACCCTTTAACGGCGGGGCATCGCGTCGGAGTCAGCTGGCTGGCCGACTGCGGTCTTCGACACAGTCGCTGTCGCGCGCCTGCTCGGTCACGAATCTGCGGCGACGACGCTGAACCAGGACGCGGCTCGCTCCCGACGGACCTGGACGGCATCGCTTCCCGACTCGACGCCGCGGCACGATTGACTATCGCCAGCCACGGTGCGTCATCTGATGCCACACCATCACCGACCAAGGGACCGACCAGAACAAACCAAGACCAGTCGGCGGGAACCCGAAAACCAACGCTGACCTGCATCAACAGTGAGTGCCCCCGGCAGGATTCGAACCTGCGACACCGGCTTT
>PLSK01000179.1 GCA_003165155.1 Mycobacterium sp.
ACCCAGTAGGCGTCGATGGCCTCGATGTGCCTGGGGTCCGGTTCGCCTTGCCAGCGGGTCATGAAACGTGCTGTGACCGTTGGGCATTCATCGATAGTTCGTTGCGGGACGGCGGCCTGATAGATGCCGCGAGCGGACTGTGCGACATAGGACAGTGCCATCACCGATGCCCGGGCGAGCTGGTTGCGGGCGGTGGCTTCGTCGGTGTCGAGCAGTGGCTTGTAGCCCCAGATCGGTGCCAGCATTGCCAGGCCCGCCTGGACATCGACCCGCACATCGCCGGTGTGGATCGGCAGCGGGAAGGGCTCGGCGGGCGGTAGTCCGTGGCCGAACTTGCCGTCCACCAGCAGCGCCCACACGTCGCCGAAGGTGACCTGCTGGCGGACCAGGTCCTCGATGTCGACGCCGCGGTAGCGCAGGGCGCCGCCGTCTTTATCCGGTTCGGCGATTTCGGTGGTGAAGGCCACCACGCCTTCGAGGCCGGCGACAAAGTTTTCCGGGACCGCAGTCATGGGAAAATTCTCGCACCTCGCCTCCGAGTCGGCGCTACCGGCCGGTAGCTCCCCGGTAGCGTTGGCGTAATGGCGGGAAAAGNNCCCGATCTCGACGCGGACTGGCTCGACGACGGCTGGCTTGCGCTGCTGCGCAAGTGGATCGGCGATGCTGAACGGTTAGGAGTCGCCGAGCCCAATGCCATGGTGTTGGCCACCGTCGCGGCTGGCAAGCCGGTGAGCCGATCGGTGCTGTGCAAGAGTGTGGACGAGACCGGGATCACATTTTTCACCAACTACGACTCGGCCAAGGGTGACGAGCTGGCAGCGACACCGTTCGCGTCGGCGACCTTCCCCTGGTTTCAGCTGGGACGACAGGTCCACATCCGCGGCGCGGTCACCAAGGTCGACCCACAGGTCACCGAGGACTACTGGTCCAAGCGGCCGCGCGGTTCGCAACTGGGCGCGTGGGCGTCGCATCAGTCCGAGCCGATCGCTTCGCGCTTGGCGCTGCTGGACCAGCTGGCGGAAGTGACCGAGCGCTTCGCCGACGTCGAGCCCATCCCGGTGCCCCCGGCCTGGGGCGGCTATCTCATCACGGCCGACGTGGTGGAATTCTGGCAGGGCCGGGANNGCCGACTTCGGTAGCCCTGGATGCAGTCTCGATGAAGGCTAATCGAGGACGGCGCCGATGCGTTGGCGCAACTCAGCCTCGCCCAGCGCGAGAGCAACCAGATGCAGCGCGGGGCTGCGGGTAGAGCCGGTGAGCAACACCCGGATCACCTGCGACGCCTCGCGGATCGATCCAACGAACGCATCGGGGTTGTTCTTGAATTCCTTGGCGCTGGCCGCAAAGCCGTTGTTTTCGGCCACCCGGCGGATCTGGTCGAACCACGCGTCCGGCTCGGTCTCCTGATAGTTGGCCAGCAAGTCGCTGCACAGTCGCCGCAGCACCTCGGGCGCCAACCCGTCGAACCGACCGTCGGCCGCATCGGTGACCGGCTCGAACAGTGCGCTGAAGAAGTAGCCGTAAACGGACCGGAAATCCGACCACGAGCGCATGTCCTTGCGGGGGTTATCCACACCCGTTCGCTCGATGTCCAGCGCCCGTACGGCGAGGTCCTGCTCGGCGCGCACCGCTTGTGCCAGTTCGGGGTCTTGGTCGTCGGCCCAGGTCAGCACGGCATCGAGGATGTCCCTGCTGGGCAGCGTGGCGATGTAGTTCGACGAGATGTCGTTGAGCTTCACCAGGTCGACCAGCGCGCCGGACACCCCACATTCGGACAATCGCAACGGCGTCCGCAGCGCCTCGTCAAGCGGCATCTCGGCGAGGCGCCCGTTGAGCAGCCCCCGCAGGTAATACAGCACGGCGGGCGCCGGGTAGCCCGCGTTGATGTAGAACTCGACGGACGCCTCGGGATCCTTGCGCTTGGACAGCTTGCGTTTTCCGCCGCCCTCGGCCTTCAGTAGCGGTGCGATGTGCGCGTAGGGGATGGGCTCGAAGCCGGCCGCGTCGAACAGCTGAAGGTGCACCGGCACCGAGGAGATCCACTCATCGCCGCGGACGACGTGGGTCACTCGCATCAGATGGTCGTCTACGACGTGGGCGAAGTGGTAGGTGGGCAGCCTGACAGGACTGACGGAATCGTCGCCGCTCTTGAGGATGACGACGTCGTTGCGGTTGGCGTCGGCCTCGATGGTGCCGCGGATCAGGTCGGTGTAGCTGACGCGACCGCCGGTTTCGGGCGCACGGAAACGGATGACGTAGGGCTGGCCTTCGGCCAGTGCCTGGCGCACCTTGTCGTCGGGGGCGTCACGCCAGATCGCCCAGGGGCCGTAGTAACCCGTCGGGACCTTCGCCGCGCGCTGTTGATCGGTTGCCGCGGTCAGTTCGTCTTTCGTCGCGAAGCACGGGTATGCCCGGCCGTCGCGCAGGAACTCGCGCACGTACGTCAGGTAGATGTCGGCCCGCTCGGACTGGATGTACGGTGCGTACGCTCCGGTCTCGTCGGTTTCGTCCGAAGCCACCCCGAAATAGTCGAATGCGACGGCGAACTGTGCGATCGCGCCCTCAACGGTGCGCGCCTGATCGGTGTCCTCGATCCGAACGAAGTACGTTCCGCCGGAGTGGGCCGCCAGATCCTTGTCCAGCATCGCCGCGTACATGCCGCCCAGGTGCGCGAATCCGGTGGGGCTGGGACCGAACCGGGTGACCATCGCGTCCAGCGGTAGCTTGCGCGGCGGGTAGCGGGCCTCCCAGCTTTCGGGATCGGGCAGGTTCGGGGGGAACAGGGCGTCGATCTCGTCACGGCTGAGCATTGGGGTACCTTAGCGACGATTTAAGTTCGGATGACCTGAGGGAACGCGGGCCTACACGCGCTGGTCTGGCGATTCAATACTTTAGTTGTCGTGCCGGCGGCGGGGCCGACCGCCCACAGACGTTGCGGTCATCACAGTGCCGGACCGCACCCCGGGCAGGCGCTCTGGCGCGATAACGACTACCTTCGGCTGTACGCACACCGTGCGGCCAGCCATATCAGCCAGAGTGCAAAGGGGTTCTCGTGGCCGACACTGACGACACCGCAAGTCTCCGGTACCCCGGGGGCGAGATCGACCTTGAGATCGTCCGCGCTACCGAAGGAAATGACGGCGTTGCTCTGGGCCCGTTACTGGCCAAGACCGGACTCACCACGTTCGATGTGGGGTTCGTCAACACGGCCGCTTGCAAGAGTTCCATCACCTACATCGACGGCGACGCCGGCATTCTGCGCTACCGGGGCATCCCGATTGATCAGCTGGCCGAGAAGTCGACCTTTATCGAGGTCAGCTACCTGCTGATCTACGGCGAGTTGCCTAGCACTGAGCAGCTGGCCGACTTCACCCGCCAGATTCAGCTGCACACGATGCTGCACGAGGATCTCAAACGGTTCTTCGACGGCTTCCCGCGCAACGCCCATCCGATGCCGGTGCTGTCCAGCGCGGTCAACGCCCTCTCGGCGTACTACCCGGATTCGCTGGACCCGACGGACACCGAGCAGGTCGAGCTGTCGACGATTCGTCTGCTTGCCAAACTCCCGACCATCGCCGCTTACGCCTTCAAGAAGTCGGTCGGCCAGCCGTTCCTCTACCCGGACAACTCGCTGAGCCTGGTCGAGAACTTCCTGCGGATGACGTTCGGGCTGCCCGCCGAGCCCTACGAGGCCGACCCCGAGGTGGTGCGGGCCCTGGACATGCTGCTGATTTTGCACGCCGATCACGAGCAGAACTGTTCGACGTCGACCGTGCGGCTGGTGGGCTCGTCACAGGCCAACCTGTTCACCTCGATCTCCGGCGGTATCAATGCGCTGTGGGGCCCGCTGCATGGTGGCGCTAACCAGGCGGTGCTCGAGATGCTCGAGCAGATCCGCGACAGCGGCGACGACGTCAGCGAGTTCGTCCGAAAGGTGAAGAACCGCGAGGCCGGCGTCAAATTGATGGGCTTCGGCCACCGGGTTTACAAGAACTACGACCCGCGGGCGCGAATCGTCAAGGAACAGGCCGACAAGATCCTGGCCAAGCTTGGCGGCGACGACAACCTGCTGAGCATCGCCAAGGGGCTTGAAGAGGCGGCGCTGACCGACGATTACTTCATCGAGCGCAAGCTCTACCCGAACGTCGATTTCTACACCGGGCTCATCTACCGGGCGCTCGGGTTCCCGACGCGGATGTTCACCGTGTTGTTTGCGTTGGGCCGGCTGCCCGGCTGGATCGCACATTGGCGTGAGATGCACGACGGAAGCGACAGCAAGATCGGCCGTCCGCGCCAGATCTACACCGGCTACACGGAGCGGGACTACCTCGGCATCGACTCGCGGTAGTCAGCCAGCACCGCCATCGCGGCGTTGTGGCCACCGAGGCCCGACACCGCCCCGCCGCGCCTGGCACCCGAGCCGCACAGCATGATCCGCTCATGGGTGGTGGCCACGCCCCATTGCCGCGCGGGCGTGTCCAGCGCGTCGTCGTCCTCCGCGAACGGCCAGGACAACGCGCCGTGAAAGATGTTGCCTGCGGTCATGCGCAGGGACCGCTGTAAGTCCAAGGTGGTCGTCGTCTCGATGCACGGTCTGCCGTGGGCGTCTGTCATCAGCAGATCCTGAATCGGTTCGCCCAGAACAGAATTCAACGAAGCCAGCACGGAATCGGTCAGTTGATGACGGAAGCTATGGGAGTCGTTGACCAACGAGTGCGGTGTCTGCAAGCTGAACACCGTCATCGTCTGCGCGCCCGATCCGCGCAGCCCGGCCGACAGGATGCTCGGGTCAGTCAGTGAATGGCAGTAGACCTCGCAGGGCAGCGGATCCGGTAGCTGTCCGGCCGTCGCGCGCGCGTAGGCCGCATCCAGTTGGGTCCACGTTTCGTTGACGTGGAACGTGCCGGAAAACGCCTGCTCCGGTGTGACGTTGTCGTCGCGCAGCCGGGGCAGTCGCCCCAGCGCCATGTTCACTTTGACCTGCGCGCCCTGGGTCAGATGCGGCGGCGGTTCCCCGAGCAGGCCGGCCAGGACGGCCGCGGTGACGCCGGCCAGCACGAACCGGCCGCGGATGCGGTACTCGTCGTCGCCGCTGCGGTAACACACCTGGCCGTCGGGGTCGACCGCGTAAACCTCTGCACCGGTGATTATTTCGGCGCCGTGGCGGACAGCTGCCGCGGCCAGGGCCGCGGTCACCGAGCCCATCCCGCCGATGGGGACGTGCCAATCCCCGCCGATGACGTGATACAGGAAGCAGATGTTCTGCCGCAGTGACTGGTCGTCGAGGCTGGCGAAGGTGCCGATCAACGCGTCGGTGGCGATCACGCCACGGACCAGATTGTTGCTGACCGCGCTGGCGATAGCGTGCCCGATCGGCTCATCTACCATCGCCCGCCACGCGGTGGCCGCGTCGGAGTCGCCGGCTGCCAGGACGTGGCGGCGGGCCTGCCGGCGAGTCTGCAGCGGTTCGAGCAGCGTCGGCCAGAGCCTATCGGTCACCAGGCGGCAGCGCCGGTAGAACTCGGCGAATCCGGGTTCATCGCCGGTCGCGCCGATGGCGGCGAACGCGTCCGCACGCTGCGACCCGACCAATAGACCAGTGTGCCCGGCCGTAGCCGGGTCGGGGGTGTACGACGACAGCCGCCGCCGGGCCAACCGCACCGGCGCGCCCAGGTCCTCGACGATGCGTGACGGCAGCAAGCTGACCAAGTACGAGTAACGCGACAGCCGTACCTCGACACCGTCGAAGGGCTGTGCCGACACCGCGGCCCCCCCGATGTGCCCCAGCCGCTCCAGCAACCGGACCCGAAGGCCGGCACGGGCCAGGTAGCCCGCTGCGACCAGGCCGTTGTGGCCGCCTCCGACGATGACCACATCGAGATCCGGCGTGCCGCAATCCTGCGAGCCGGCCATGTCTAGCCTAAGTAGCCCTCGACTTCGCCGGCCGGACGCACCGACGCCTCGCGTGGGTCACCTCCGGTTTCGCGCAGCGCCCGGCGCTGCCGCAGCAGGTCCCAGCACTGGTCGAGCTCGATCTCCACCTTGCGGAGGCGATCATGCTCCTCGGACTCGCTGATCTCGCGGTGCTGCACGTGAGCCCGCAAGGTTTTCTCCTCGGCGACCAGGTCGCGGATGTGTGCCAGCGTCTCGCTGTCGGTCGGTTTCCTGCCGTTGCCCATCGCTCTAGTGTGCCCGAGATGGGCGGCGTTGCGGTGCCGACTCGGTAGGCTGCATATCGCCTGCACAAGCGACGAGTCCCGGATACGAACTGAAAGAGGGCATGGGTGGTTTCTAAGGTGGGTTCTAAGGCGGGTTCTGGGTCGGGTTCCGGCAACACGGCCGCAACCACCTACTCGCGGCGACCGCCGCCATTCTTCCGGAAGTCGCCTGGCCTTCCCTGGCTGATTTGTCTGGTGGTTATTCCGTTGCTGATAGCGGCAATCGGCTATGTTGCGTTCGACCGACCCTCGTCCGCCAATGGACCGAGTCGAGCATCGCAGACACCCGCACCGTCCAGCACCTCGGCCGCTCCGAAGATAGGATTGGCAGCGTTTTCAATTAGCCGCAGTGGCAACAGCATTACCCTCAGTGGTGCCTTCCCCGACGACTCCGCCAAAGCGGCACTGATCAAAGCCCTCAAAGGCGCACTGCCGGCAGATGTCAACATCGTCGACCAAACCCATATCGCCCCCAACGTCAAGGCGCTCGATTTCTCCAACGCAGTGCCGGTTTTCAAGGACAGCGCGTCGATTCCCGACTTCAATCTCACCGTCGACGGTGACACTGTCACACTATCCGGGACTGCCACGTCGCAAGACCAGAAGAACGTGGTCGCGCAAGAAGCGGCAGGCACCTGGTCGAACCTTGATGTCGTTGACAAGCTTACGGTTAGCGGGCCGGTTGCGCCGGTCGGACCCCCTGGCCCGGCGCCCCCGCCCCTACCTCCCGCCCCATCGCCGTGCGCCGACTTGCAAGCGGCGATCAACGCTGCGACTGGCGGCCCGATTGCTTTTGGAAACGACGGGTTCAGCTTGACGCCGGAAGATGAGCCCATCCTGACTCGGGTGGCAGACAAGCTCAAGGCGTGCTCGACCGCGCACGCGACGATCAACGGCTACGCCGACAATTCGGGCACCGAGGCCATCAATATTCCGTTGAGCACCCAGCGCGCCGGGGCAGTCGCCGACTTCCTGGTTGCACACGGCGTTTCCCGCGATCAACTCACCGTCAGGGGCCTCGGTTCGATGAACCCGGTCGCCGGCAACGATACGGCCGAGGGTCGCGCAAAGAACCGCCGTGTCGAAATCGTGGTCAGCTAAGGAGAATCCAGCGTGGATTTTGTGATCCAGTGGTTGTGGTATCTGCTTGCTTTCGTCGCGGGCTCGGTGGTTGGCCGGGTGATCGCCACGAGGTGGATTAAACGCGGCGGAGACCAAGAAGAAGCATCGGCGGATGCGCCACACGAGGTGAGTGCGCAGTGATGAGCCAGGTCCACGGGGTGCTACTCGCGGTTTCCTTCGCGTTGGGGACGGTTGTGACGTTCGTCCTGACCATTCGCTCCGTCAAACGCCATGCGCCGGCGGGGACATCGGGGGACGAGTCCGAACCGCCCACAACGCAGCTGTCTTCGGATGTGGAACCGCCGACGACGATGATTCCGGTCGAAACAGAGCCGCCGACGACGATGATTCCGCTCACCAAAGACGCGCCGACAACGAGGATTCCGGCGGCAAATCGGCCGCCGAGGAAGAGGCCTCCGGGCGCGAAAGGATCACGGACAGGGAAGATCGCCGTGGTGCCCTACGCGCCGTTCGGCCCCGGCTCCGCGCGCGCCGACGCCCGAGGCAACGGGCCGTCCGGCTGGATGGTGAAGGGCCGGTCGGATACCCGGTTGTACTACACCCCGGACGACGCGACATACGACGGAACCGTTGCCCAGGTCTGGTTCAGAGACGAGGACTCGGCGGTGCGGGCATATTTCACGCCGTGGAGGAAGAGCTCGAAGAAGTGAGGGGTTGGGCATTCACTGCAGACGCAGCACGAACCCGACTCCTCGAACGGTGTGCAGCAGCCGGGGTCCGCCGTTGGACTCCAGCTTGCGGCGCAGGTACCCGATGAACACGTCGACGACATTGGTGTCGGCGGCGAAGTCGTAGCCCCACACCAGCTCGAGCAGTTGCGCACGGGACAGCACCGCCGTCTTGTGCTCGGCCAGCACTGCCAGCAGGTCGAATTCACGCTTGGTCAGATCGACGTCGACGCCGTTGACCCGCGCCCGCCGACCTGGGATGTCCACCTCTAGCGGGCCCACCGTGATGGTTTCCGAGGACGAGCTCGCGGTGGAGCCGCGGCGACGCAACAGTGCTTTCACCCGTGCGACCAGCTCGGCCAGCACGAACGGTT
>PLSK01000234.1 GCA_003165155.1 Mycobacterium sp.
TCTATCAGCGTTACCGGGAACTCGACCCCAACACCCCGCAGCTGGAGATAATGGCGCTGCTGATGATGCAGGCCGAGTGGTTGGCCAAGCGCTCTTAGTGACCGCGAGAGTGTAACTGGCAACGCATCGCCCAAGTGGCACCGTAGCCAGTTGCACTCTCGCGCTAGGTTCTGGGTATGGCTGCAGTGGAATTTGCGACTCTTGAAGACGACATCGCCTGTATCACCCTGAACCGGCCGGAGCGCCTCAACGCCATCGACGGAGCGCTGATCGACGGCGTCGACCAAGCCTTGGACGTGCTCAGCGGCGGCCAGCACCGGGTCGCGATCCTCACCGGCGCCGGGCGCGGATTCTGCGCCGGCGCCGATCTGAGCGGCACCGGTCAGGCCTGGACGACGCCGGCGAGCCCGGAGACCCCGCCGTTCAAGACCAACTACGACGCCCAGGTTCGCCTGGCCGGCTTGTACACCCGGATCTACGAGCTGGACATCCCGGTGATCGCCGCGGTCAACGGTGTCGCCGTCGGCGGCGGGCTGGCGTTCACGCTGGTCAGCGATATCCGGATCGCATCGGAGCAGGCCCGATTCGGGTCGGTGTTCATCAAGGCCGGGTTCTCGTCGATGGACATGGGCACCAGCTACCTGCTGCCCAAAATCGTCGGCGCCGGGGTGGCCCGCGAACTCATGCTGACTGGCCGCATCATCGACGCCTCCGAGGCCTATCGCATCAAGCTGGCACACGAGGTGGTGGCGCCGGACGACCTGATGCCGGCAGCCCTCAGACTGGCCCGCTCGATCGCCGAGAACAACGCTTACGGTGTGTGGCAGACCAAGATTGGCCTGAACGCGGCGCTGGACGCACCCAGTCTGCGGCATGCCATCGAGATTGAGAACCGCACCCAGATCCTCAGCGGTTTCACCAATAACCCGCTCGAGGCCGCCACGGCGCGCATGGAGAAGCGGGCCCCGAAATGGGATCCGCTGTAATGGTTTAGACCTTCGCTATCACGTTCTCGGCGAACCATTCGAGGTTGCGGATCTTGGCGTCCAGCGGCTCGGTGTCGGTTCCCATGATGTAGGGGATGCGGAAGCCCACGATGACGTCGGTAACGCCTTTGTCCTCGAGTCGCTTGACGCCGTCCACGCTGAAGCCGTCGACCGAGATGACGTGAATCTCGAACGGGCCGGTCTTACCCGCCTCTTCCCGATAGCGCTTGAGTTTCGCAATGAGCTGGTCGAGTTCCTCGGGATCGCCGCCGCCGTGCATCCAGCCGTCGAGGCGCGCAGCACGCCGCAGCGCCGCATCGGCATGCCCGCCGATCAGGATCGGGATGGGCTTAGTGGGAGCCGGGGCCATCTTGGTCTTGGGGATGTCGTAGAACTCGCCATGGAACTCGAAGTAATCCCCGGTGGTGAGGCCTTGGATGATCTCGATGCATTCGTCCATCCGCTTGCCGCGCTTGGCGAATGGGACGCCCAGCAACTCGTAGTCCTCAGGCCACGGGCTGGTGCCCACGCCGAACCCCACGCGATTATTGGTCAGCGCGGCCAGCGACCCGATCTGCTTGGCCACCAAGGCCGGCGGACGGATGGGTAGCTTGAGGACGAAGAAGTTGAAGTGCAGTTTCGTCGTCACCGCGCCCAATGCCGCTGTGATGACGAATGTTTCGATGAAATCCTTGCCGTCCAGAAATTCGCGATTTCCGTCGGGCGTGTACGGATACTTCGAGTCGGATTCGAAGGGGTAGGCGATGCTGTCAGCGATCGTCATCGCGTCATACCCGGCCGCCTCGGCCGCTTTGGCCAGCGGGATGTAGAAGTTGAAGTCAGTCATCGCCTCTGCGTAGGTGAACCGCACGTCATCTGCCTTCCGTGAAGGGACTGTCACCCGAGACTAGAACGTGTTCTAATTTGGTCCGCGCTCGGGTCCCCCCGCAACGAGGTGCTCTGTTTAGAGCTGGTTCTCGGGGCCGACGACCGCCCAGACCGTCTTGCCCGACGAGGTGGGAGTGCTGCCCCACGCGCGTGACAAGGCCTCCACGATCGCCAGGCCGGACATGTCGAAGCCCTTCAGCGGTGTCGGCAGCCGCATCGCAGGCGCGCCGCTGTCGTCAGACACCGCGATAGTCGCTGTCGCGCCGTCGCTCTCGATCCGCATCATCGGGGCCCCGCCGGCGTGTTCCAGGACGTTTTCCACGAACACGTTGACAATTACCAACGCCACCGGGATCAGCTCGGTTTGCGACCAGGCGGTGAGCCACTCGCGGACGAGCCGACGTGACTCGCGAAGGCTGGTCAAGTCTGCGGCCAGCCGCGTCTCGGCACACCGGACTGCGGACGATTCCGCCGCCGTACCCGCCGCGATCGGGCGATCCGCCATCCGCGTTCCACCCTTCGTCGGAACGCTTCCGCGCCGACTAACCGTGCGTTCTCATTGGCGAGACGTGGTTACCCACCCGTGACGGCTGTCAAACGCGAAAGTTCTCCGCGCGATCAGAGCTGGTTGAGCGGGTATGGCGGAGCGCCCACTCCGGCGACAGAATGCGTGCCCCACGGCGTTCTTTCAACGATGCGGGCGGGCGCGCTGCGTTCGCCCACCGAGAGTGTCGCGTCGCGTGCCTGCTTGAGCGCCTCGTCCGGTAGAGAACCGAAGACCGTTCCCTGCCAGTGATAGTGGCCGTCTATCGGGTTCAGCTGGCCGGTGAGCCGAACGCGCACACGGTGGCCGGCGCCGGCTATGTTCAGCGTCGCGTCCCCGTCGTAGGCCTCTTTGTCCCCGTCCGCGCTCGGGGACGGGCCGAA
This sequence comes from Mycobacterium sp., assembly GCA_003165155.1. Taxonomy (GTDB): domain Bacteria; phylum Actinomycetota; class Actinomycetes; order Mycobacteriales; family Mycobacteriaceae; genus Mycobacterium. The sequence goes on from PLSK01000234.1 coordinate 2,802, forward strand.
CGTGTCGAACGCCCGCGACACCCGATGGGGCTGGGCCGGTTGCACACAGACGCGCTCGTTGAACATCTGTTGGCTGCTGCGTCGCACCTGGATGCGGGTGCTGGCCGTGCGATTCATGACGGCTACGCACTCGACGACGTAGCGTGCCTGCGCGCTGACATCGGGTCCACTGACGAAGAAGTAGTTGGGGAAACCGTGCAAGGCGACCCCAAAGTAGGGCTCCATGCCGTCGGCCCAGGCTTGCCGGATCGTCAGGCCGCCGGCGCCGACCAGCGCCTCGGCACTGATTTGATCGGAAATCGCGAATCCGGTGCCATAGATGACGACGTCGACGGGGTGGTCGATGCCATCGACGGTGCGGATGCCCGACGGGGTCAGGGCGGCGATCGCCGACGCGACCAGCGTGGCGCTGGGCCGGGTGTGCCGATCGCGGGGAGCTGGTCGGGTGTGACGGCGTAGCCAGCGCTTCGCGCGGGTTGTCGGCAACGGCAGCTCCGGCACGAACCGACGGGGCGCGTGTGCGAAGACGGTGACCGAGGCCGCCGATTCGACAAGCCGCCCGACGTGGTGGCCCGCGGTGGCATCGGCGCCGACGACCGCGATGTGCTTGCCGGCCGGATCGAAACCGCTCGTCCACCGCGCTGCGGAAAACGACACTCCACGAAAGTCGTTGTACCCGGGAACCTCTGGGATCCACGGGCGGTAAATCGGTTGTTGGGCCGCGATCACGACATGACCCAGGAGAGTCTCGCCGGCGGCAGTTCGCAACGCCCAGGTATCGGTGGCGTCGTCGAACACCGAACTCGTTGGCGCTTCGTCCAAAGCTACGAAGTCGGTGATCCCGGCCGTCCGCAGCTCGGCCGCGGCGGCCTGGCCGGCGGCGCCCCCGCCGATGACGATGACGTCACGGCGGGCGGGGGCTTGCGTCACAGAAACCCGCAGCGTTTCCAGCTGCGGCGCGCGATCGGACCCAGCAGGCCCACCTCGGTCAGAAACGCGGCCAGCGGGGCGAAGCCCGCCACCTGGACTTCGTGACGGTGCGGGCTGTTGCGCGCGGTCGCCCGGGCACGCTTGGCGTCCAAACCCGTCCGGGCGTACGGAATCGGATTGCTGAACAGGAAGCGGAAGAAGTACCCACCGATCCCGTTGATGTTCGCCATGAACCATTTGTTGATCCGCGGCATGGTCTGCACCCGCTTGCGGGCACCGTCGCGCGCGAATTGGATGTGACGGGCTTCTTCGGTGACGTGAATCCGCATCAGTCGCTGGATCATCGGCTGCAGTTCCGGGTCATCCATCATCTGGCGTTGCAGCGAATCGAAGATCTCTTCACCGATCAGGGCGGCGACCCACAGCATCGAGCCCCGCTGGAACGCCAGGGGCAGCGCGTTGATGATCATGCGGTGGTACAACCGCGGACGCACCGGCTTGGCGCCGATGCGCTCGATGGCTTTGCCGAACATGACCATGTGGCGGGTCTCATCGCCCAGCTCGGTCAGCTTGTAATGCGTCGAGTTGCTCGTGGGGTCCTCGTGCAGGATGGTGCGCAGTAGCGCCTGGTTGAGCGTGTTCTCGAACCAAATCCCGGCCGACAGCGTGTTGGCCAGTTCCTGGCGTGACAGCTCGATTTGTTGCTCGCGCGTCATCTCGTCCCACATCGGGGTGCCGTACAGGGACACCAGCGTGGCCGGCAGATAGAACTTGTCCGGGTCCAGTGGGGCATCCCAGTCGATGTCGACGATGGGTTCGTACGACTTTTTGACCGAGCCCTTCAGTAATCGGTCCGAGAACTCTTCACGGCTCGGCCCGTCGGATTTCACCGCAGTGGTCATCGCTGCTGTTCCTTCAGAGCGTCGGAGGGTAAGGGATCGCACAGGTACTCGATACCGATGGTACCGGGTACTTGAGGTCCCGACTAGATGCCAGAGGCGTCAATTGAACGCGCAACGGCATCGGCGCGATCACGCTACGGATACGTCTGGCGATGAGGACTAAGTGAAGTGCACCCATACGTGGTATGGATCACAATACGATTTCTGGGCGATCGTCGGGCCAATGGGAGGTTCGGAATGTCGTTTGTCAACGCGGCGCCGGAAGCCGTGGCGATGGCGGCCACGGATTTGGCGAATATCGGCTCCGCGCTGAATGCGTCCAATGCTGCGGCTTTGGCCCCGACGACGGGACTGCTCGCCGCGGGCGGCGACGAGGTGTCGGCGGCGGTTGCGGGGTTCTTCGGTGCGCACGCCCAGGCCTATCAGGCGATCAGTGCGCAGATGACGTCGTTTCAGCAGCAGTTCGCCCAACAGATCAATGCCGGGGCCGCGCAGTACGCGGCAACAGAGGCGCAGAATGCGTCGCCGATGCAAGATCTGCAGGGCTTGGCCACCTCCCCCGTTTCCCCCGGCCAGACGCTGACCGGGCGCCCGCTGACCGGAAACGGCGCGGCAGGGACGGGGGATAGTGGCGGCAACGGTGGGTGGTTGAGCGGCAACGGCGGCAACGGCGGGTCGGCGGGGCTATGGGGCATCGGCGGCAGTGCTGGCGTGAGTGGTGTCGGTGCCGAAGGTTCGGTCGGCGAACCCGACCTGGCGGGCGGTAACGGCGGCAACGGTGGCGTCGGCGGATGGGTGTCCGGGCTGGGCGGAAGCGGGGGGCTCGGCGGCGCCGCGGCCGCGGCTTTTAGCCCTGGCCAGAACTGTGGCGTCGGCGGTAACGGGGGCAGCGGTGGTTTCAGCGGGCGCCTCCTTAGCCAGGTCGGCACGGGCGGCAACGGCGGCAACTTGGGGCTGTTCGGCAACGGTGGGGCCGGCCAGTCGGTTACGAATGGCGCGACGAACCTCGGTGGCAACGCCGGCGGCTTCGGTAGCGGCGGCGGCCAAAGTGGCTTTTTCGGCAACAGCGGCAACGCGGGTGCCGGCGGCAACGAAGACAACGCGGGAAACCGCGGTTCGGCAGCG
>PLSK01000216.1:0-2246 GCA_003165155.1 Mycobacterium sp.
CCGCTGCACGCTGGCGCTCCTCATACTGCTCCTTGACTACCCGGCCTTCGGGTGTCTCGGCGTCGAGTTCGGCGCCACCCAGTGCGGTGGTGTAGCGGGATTCGATCTTCTCGCGCACGGACTCGAAGGTGGGCACACCCGCGCTGTCATACCCCGGGTCGGGTTGCGCCGAGTCAGGAAGCATTGGTTCGTCGGGCATGACGCCAGGCTACTGCTATCTCGTAGCTGTGTTCGGGTGCTCAGCCTGGACCACCGTCGGGCCCGCGGTCGTCGCCGGAGGCGACGTGCCGGGGAACGCAATCCGTGGAATCGCCGGCGTGCCCAGCTGTCCGGCCAGCCACGGCAGCGCGGCCGCGAAGGCTCGGTCCGCGAATGGCCAGTCGTGCTTGCCCGGCTGGGGGACCACCGCGCAGTCGATGCCGTTGGCACGACCAAGCGAGCACAACGAATAGGCAGCGGCCGTCTGGTTGCTGGGGTTGGTGGCGGCATCGCGGCCGGCCAGACGCATGGTTCCGGTGTCGGCGGTCCCGATGTCATGGCGTGTCGACGACGCGCCGTCCGAAGAGATCGCGAACCAACCGGCCACCCCGGTGTACGGCCCGTGCCGGTTGATCACCGTGGTCGGATCGAATGCGGCCCACGCGTCGGCGTTTCCGCCGTACAGCCGAGCGATGGTTTGCGCCTTGTTTCCCGCATTCGGGAAATAGTCGCCGGACACGTCGACGAATGCGCTGAACATGTCGGGGTGCATGACGGTCAGGTCCACTGCGCAGGTCCCGCCCATGGACCAGCCCGCAACGCCCCAGCCCGACCGGTCGGGGCTGACGCCGAAGTGCGAGATCAGATACGGAACGACGTCCTTGGTCAGATGGTCGGCCGCGTTGCCGCGGGTACCGTTGACGCATTCAGTGTCGTTATTGAATGCTCCGCCGGAGTCGACGAACACCAGCACCGGAGCCCTGCCTTGGTGTGTGGCGGCAAACCCGTCGAGGGTCCGGACCGCGTTGCCCGCGCGCGTCCAGTCCGCAGGTGTGTTGAACTGCCCGCCGATCATCATGACGGCCGGCAATCGCGGCGGCGGATTGCTGGCATACCACTCTGGCGGCAGGTACACGAGTTCGCCGCGATGCTTGAAATGCGATGCGTCCGAAGGGATCGACACCGGCACCACGGTGCCGTGGGGTGGCCGGGTTCCGCTGGCGACCATCGCGGCGACGGCGGCTTGATCGGTCTGGTCGGGCAGGGGACCGGAGGTGATCTGGTTCCACGCGGTCTGCACCGTCGGGAAGTAGCCAACCCACAGGTTGAGCACGAGCGCACCACTGAGCAGGCACGAGGGCACGGCCAGCAGCATCGCGCCACGCCGCCAGTTGCGCGCGCTGCGCCAGCCCAGGATCAACACGGCCGCAGCCATGCCCGTCAATGCGATCCAGAGCCACAGCGTGGGCGGAGCGGGTTCATCGGTCAGACCGCGATCGACGATGTACCACCGCGTCGCGTAGGCGACAGCTCCACCGACCAGCGCGGCCAGCGGAAGACGCACCCGCCACCAGTGCCGCGACCGCCCGCCGAGCGCAGCCGCCAACACGACCGCGGTGGCGAGCTGGACCGTCAGGGGCACCCAGCCGTGCATCAGGGAGGTGTGACTACCGGCCAAAAACTGCGCCGCGGCATCGGGCTGCGCGGCTGTCACGCGATCCATTGTGATCCATTGTTAACCATCTCGGAACATATTGAATCGAATGTTAGCTATGGGGCGGGTGGGACACGCCGATGGGGCGGTTAGTGAGGTTTGGCGAGCGGGAACGGCAGCGTCTCGCGGATGCTGCGGCCCGTGATCAACATGACGAGGCGGTCGATGCCCATCCCGAGGCCGCCGGTGGGCGGCATCGCGTATTCCATCGCCTGCAGGAAGTCCTCGTCGAGCTCCATCGCCTCAGGGTCGCCGCCGGCGGCCAACAGCGACTGTTCCTGCAGCCGGCGCCGCTGTTCGACCGGGTCGGTGAGTTCGCTGTAGGCGGTGCCCAGCTCGACCCCCCACGCCACCAGGTCCCACCGCTCGGCGACGCCCGGCTGACTGCGGTGCGGGCGGGTCAGGGGCGACACCGATGTCGGAAAGTCGATGTAGAACGTTGGTTGCTCGGTGCGGTCCTCGACCAACTGCTCGTAGAGCTCCAGGACAACGGCGCCGGCATCCCAATGCGCCCGATAAGGAATGTGCGCGGCGTCGGACAGCCTGCGGAGCC
>PLSK01000216.1:2278-22101 GCA_003165155.1 Mycobacterium sp.
GCCGCGTTCTGGATGAGCTCACGACAGCCGTCAATCCACACCTTGTAGTCGGCATGCGCCTGGTAGGCCTCCAGCAAGGTGAACTCGGGATTGTGGCTGAAGTCCACGCCCTCGTTGCGGAAGGCCCGGCCCAGCTCGAACACCCTCTCCACACCGCCGACGCACAACCGCTTCAGGTAGAGCTCGGGCGCGATGCGCAAGAACAGGTTCATGTCATAGCTGTTGATGTGGGTGACGAACGGCCGGGCGCTGGCCCCGCCGTGGATCTGCTGCAGGATTGGCGTCTCGACTTCGATAAATCCTTTGGCGAACAACGTTTCCCGGACGGATCGCAGCACGGCGCTGCGCGCCATGATCAGGTTGCGGGACTCGGGATTGATCGCCAGGTCGACGTAGCGAGTCCGCACTCGCGCCTCCGGGTCGGTCAATCCTTTCCACTTGTTCGGCAACGGCCGCAGGCATTTACCGATCATCCGCCAGTCGCGCACTATCAACGAGCGGGTTCCGTTTTTACTGAAACCCATGTGCCCGGTCACCTCGATCAGGTCGCCGAGGTCGATGGCCGCGGTGAAATCCGCTATGCGGCCATGCTCCAGGCGCGAATTATCAAGCAGCACTTGAATTTCACTCGTCCAGTCGCGCAACTGGGCAAACAACACGCCGCCATAGTCGCGTATCCGCAAGATGCGTCCGGATACCGAGACCGTGTCCTGGTCGTTTGCGTCGAGCGCCTGGGCGATGGTGTGACTAGGCGGGGTTCCCACCGGGTAAGCGTCAACGCCGGTGCGCTGCAGCGTCTTCAGCTTGGTCAGCCGCACCCGCACCTGTTCGGGCAAGCGAGAATGCGACTCCTCCTTGTGCGTCGCCTCTGCCCGTTGCTGCAGCTGGCTGACATCCGGCGTGCTCCCGTCAGGATGCAGCAGCCCGGATTCCGCCAGCCTGAGCGGAACAGCGGGGTGACGGCCGGTCTGCACCTTCTCGCGCCTTTTGAACGGCAACACCAGGAAACCTTCGGCCAGGGCCGACGCGACACCCACTCGCGGAATCAACCGGGCGTCCTCGTAACAGGCATACCGCGGCACCCAGTCAGGCTGGTACTTCATGTTCGAGCGGTAGAGCGTTTCCAGCTGCCACCACCGCGAAAAGAACAGCAGCAGCCCCCGCCACAACCGTGCAATCGGGCCGGCGCCGAGTTGGGCACCCTGCTCGAACGCCGAGCGGAACATCGCAAAGTTCAGTGAAATGCGGATGATTCCAAGGGTTTCAGCATTGAGGGCGAGCTCGCTGACCATGAGCTCGATGGTGCCGTTCGGGGATTGTGGAGAACGGCGCATCAAGTCCAACGAGACGCCGGTGGTGCCCCACGGGACCAACGACAGCATCGCTATCACCTGGTCGCCGCGGTCTAACGCTTCGACCAGCAGACAGTCCGCGTCGGCCGGATCGCCGAGCCTGCCCAGTGCCATCGAAAAGCCACGCTCGGACTCGGTGTCGCGCCATTTATCGGCGCGCCCGATGGTTTCGGTCATCTCGTCGTCGGAGATGTCGCGATGCCGACGGATGCGCACCGTCAGCCCGGCCCTGCGCGCCCGGGTGACCGCCTGCCGTACGCCGCGCATGTCCGGGCCGGACAGTTTGTAATCGCCGGCAATCAGGATTGCCTCGTCGCCCAGCTCGAGGGCGTTGAGCCCGGCCTCGCGATACGCCTGGGCTGCTTGTGAACTGGCGCCCATCACGCCGGGCGCCCAGCCGTAGGTCTGGCACAGGGCCAACCAGGCGCCGATGGCCTGGGGCCACGCCCTCGGGTCGCCCACCGGGTCGCCGCTGGCCAGGCAGACGCCGACCTCAACTCGATAGGTGACGGCGGCGCGGCCGCTATGCGCGAACACCACTGACTTGTCGCGCCGGGTGGCGAAATAGCCCAGCGAGTCGTTCTTGCCGTACAGCTCGAGCAGCCCCCGGATGGCGGACTCGTCCTCGCCGGTCAGCGCGTTGTCGGCGCGCTGGGACTGGAACAGCACGATCGCCGCCGCGATCAGCGCGAGCGCGCCGAACAACCCGAAGGTTGCATTGAGCAGGACGTGCGGGCGGCCGGTGAACTCTTCGGGATCGACGATCGAGAACCCGACCACCCGGTTGACCACGTACCAAAAGCGAGAATCCGGCGCCAGTGTCCCGGGGAACACTTCGACCAGCGCCCAGGAGATCAGGATTCCAATCACATCCGCGGTGACCAGCACCGCTGCCGCCTTGAACAGCGCGCCTCTGCGGACTTTGGCCCAGAACTCGCGGTAGCTCAAGAGCAGCCCCGCGACCGCGACGACGTGGAAAGCGAGCCCGAGGTACTCGCCGAATTCCTCGGCCGCGGTGTTGCCGCCCTCAGCGAGCTCGGCGACGTTCAAGACCGCGGCAAGGATCATGTTGGCGAGCAACACCACCCAGGCGATGCGTTTGCGCGCGGTGAGCGCGGCGGCCACCAGAGCCAGCACGAACGACCACGCGATGCTGGTGTCAGGGAAGTTGAACAGATAGCTGTTGATGAACTCCCGCGGAACCTTGATGAGCCACCGGATCAGTGGGGATACGCTGGCCAGGAGTGACAGGGTGGCGATGATGCCCACGGTCCAGCCGGCCGCTGCCGGTACCCAGCGATACCGGGAGTTCGACCGGTTCAGCGAACGAGGCCTTGCGATTGTCACAGACCGCGAGGATATTCCCTCAACCCGTGAAATGCCTCACGAAGCGCCAAGAGCCGCCCATAGTAGTTTGTGAAGTGGTCAGACCGGTTCGATGCGTGCCGGACCGGGTCCGGCCGCCGCGGTGCTGAGCAGTGCCTAATGGCTGGTAGACTTGTTGCCACGACCATCCCGGCGAAAGCCAGGGACAGTTAAGTGGAGTCCCGCTCCCACCGCTTGCCACGAGAAGCTTTCGAGCCTCTTCAAGGCAATGCGGTCCGGTCACAGGCATCTTGTAATGCCTGTTCCGCGCATGGCGCGGGCGGCTCAGGCCGCGATCGGTCGGCATTGGGCCCTGCTTATGCAGGGCTTTTTTGCTGATGGCGTGGTGTTTCCCTTGGCTGACCCCGGACGGGCTCAGGCGCTGGTCGTGGTCTGGATGACCTCTCAACAAAGGCTCCAGACCGACCCAAGAAGCCCACCAAGGGAGGCCCCATCAGCACTGAGACCCGCGTCAACGAGCGCATCCGCGTACCTGAAGTCCGATTAATCGGCCCAGGGGGGGAGCAGGTAGGCATTGTGCGTATCGAAGACGCACTTCGCGTCGCCGCGGACGCCGATCTCGACCTTGTCGAAGTTGCGCCAGACGCCAGGCCGCCGGTCTGCAAGATCATGGACTACGGCAAGTTCAAATACGAGACGGCGCAAAAGGCGCGCGAGTCCCGGAAGAACCAGCAGCAGACGGTCGTCAAAGAACAGAAACTGCGACCCAAGATCGACAGTCACGACTACGAGACCAAAAAAGGTCACGTGATTCGGTTCCTGGAGGCGGGATCGAAAGTCAAGGTGACGATCATGTTCCGCGGCCGCGAGCAGTCGCGGCCCGAACTGGGCTACCGATTGCTGCAGCGGCTGGGCGCCGACGTCGCCGACTACGGCTTCGTCGAGACCTCCGCCAAGCAGGACGGGCGCAACATGACGATGGTGCTGGCACCACACCGCGGCGCCAAGACCCGCGCCAAGGCGTTGCATCCGGAAGAACAGCGGGACGAGCCGGCACCAGATACCGATGTAGCCGGCGACACCGCCCCGTCACCCAACTGACCTGATCACGAGACCCAGCGAGAACCGCAGAAGTAGATAGTGAGGAATCATGCCCAAGGCCAAGACCCACAGTGGTGCATCGAAGCGGTTCCGGCGCACCGGAACCGGGAAGATCGTTCGCCAGAAAGCCGGTCGCCGGCACCTGCTTGAGCACAAAGCGTCCAAGCGCACCCGGCGGCTGGACGGCCGTACGACCGTTGCCGCCAACGACACCAAGCGTGTCAAAGCGCTGCTGAACGGCTGAACGCCGAACCCGGCCCCCGACCAATTACGTCTGAACGAGAGTAGGAATTTTCATGGCACGCGTGAAGCGGGCAGTCAACGCCCACAAGAAGCGGCGCACCATCCTGAAGGCATCCAAGGGCTATCGCGGCCAGCGGTCCCGGCTCTACCGCAAGGCCAAAGAACAGCAGCTGCATTCGCTGGGCTACGCCTATCGGGATCGCCGTGCGCGCAAGGGCGACTTCCGTAAGTTGTGGATCTCGCGGATCAACGCGGCTGCACGCGCCAACGACATCACCTATAACCGGCTGATCCAGGGTCTTAAGGCTGCGGGCGTGGAAGTGGACCGCAAGAACCTCGCTGACATCGCGATCAGCGATCCGGCGGCGTTCACCGCGCTTGTTGACGTTGCCCGGGCGGCCCTGCCCGAAGACGTCAACGCACCCAACGGAGAGGCTGCCTGACGGCGCTCACTGAACGCTCGGCCACGGTGGCCGCGGCGGTTAAGTTGCACCGTCACGTGGGACGCGTGCGCGCGCACCGGTTTCTCGCCGAAGGCCCCAATCTGGTCGCAGCCGCAACGGCGCGCGGGTTGGTCCGGGATGTCTTTGTCACCGAGGCCGCGGCGGCCCGGCACGAGTCACTGCTGGGCGCGCAAAACGCACCGGTCCACCTGGTGACCGAGCGGGCCGCAAAAGTGTTGTCCGACACGGTTACTCCCGCGGGTTTGGTTGCGGTGTGCGACATGCCCGGGACGCTGCTGACTGACGTGCTGGCCGGCTCGCCTCGGCTGGTCGCGGTCGCCGTCGAGATCGGCGAGCCGGGCAACGCGGGCACCCTGATCCGCATCGCCGACGCCATGGGTGCCGCGGCGGTAATCCTCGCGGGGCACAGTGTGGACCCCTACAACGGCAAATGTCTGCGCGCCTCGGCGGGCAGCATCTTTTCGGTTCCCGTGGTCGTCGAAGCCGACACCAACGCCGCCGTCGCCGCCTTGCGCGCAACCGGACTGCAGGTGCTGGCCAGCACGGTGGACGGCGAGAGGGCTCTCGATGAGGCCGAGCAGCTGCTTGAAAGGCCGACGGCGTGGCTGTTCGGGCCCGAATCTCATGGCCTGCCGACCGAGATCGCCGGCCAGGCGGACCACCGGGTGCGGATCCCGATGTCTGGCGGCGCGGAGAGCCTGAACGTGGCCGCCGCCGCCGCGATCTGTCTCTACCAGAGCGCGCGGGCGCTGGGCTGATCGCTACGCGGCCCGGCCGCGGCCGCCGGCGGGTCATTACGCGGTCACCGCGCCTTTCCTGCCGGTCGGAGGATCGGCCGGAGGAAGTATGGAGATGCACATCCCCTTCGGCGGAATTTTTGCCTCCCTCGAGCCTATTTCGACGACGTGGCCGCAATACACTTTATTACGATCCCTATGCGGAGACGACCACGACCATTCTCGCTTCTGAATTCTCCAATCTCCAATAAGGGCACACAGGTCGGCGGCATCGTTCCGAAATTGCTGGGTGCCTTCGTTTTCGGTTTGCAGTCACTCATCTCATCGGCCCAGGCCTACGAAATTTTCGGGTGGGAAACTTTATTCGATTATTTGAGAATATTCTATTCCCGTTGCGGACGCCGGCTGTTACGATTTGTCTCCCGCTGATCGCTCGGCGGCCTCTGTCACGGTGTCGGACCAGGGAGGAAAAGTTATGTCACTTTTGAGTCTGATCCCTGAAAGCGTCGCCTCGGCCAGCGGGAACTTGGAAAGCTTGGGCTCCGCGTTGCGCAGCGCGAGTGCGGCGGCGGCGAGCCAAACGACGGCGATCACGGCGCCCGCCGCCGACGAGGTGTCGGCGGCCATCACGGCGCTTTTTGGTACGCATGCCCAGGAATTTCAAGCCCTGAGTGCGCAGGCGGCGGCTTTTCACGAAGGCTTTGTGAACCTGCTGAATGGTGGGGCCGCTGAGTATGTGAGCACCGAAATCGCTAATGCCACGCAAACCTTGTTGAGCGCGCCCATAGGAACCGGCCACGCGGCCGTCGCCGCTGCCAACTCGGCTCAGGCAACCGTCAGCAGTACCGATAGGTATTACCTCGGTCCCTTCGAGTTGTCGCTGCACCAGAGCACGACCCCTCTCGCCGGGGGCGGGTCCCAGTCAACCGCTAGCGCAACTGCGACACTGAACACCCCGTTTGGCAGCGCGGGGTTGTGGTCGGTGGGCGGGTCGGTGACCCAGGCCGCCAACGCCGGCTCGGCCGTCGGCTATGTAACCACTCCGCTTGGGCCCTTGGAGGTGTCGCTGGGCGCGACGAGTGTCCCCCCCGCCGGCGGCGGGTTCCAGGGCACCTTGACTGCAACTGTGTCGCTCAACACCGCGTTAGGTCGCGTGGGGTTATTTGGTCCCTTGGAATTGTCCGCGAGCGGGACCCCGCTTTCCTTTACCAACAATGCGTTCCAGGGAGCCTTGAGTGCATACGGGACCCTAGACACTCCGGTTGGTCCGGTTGGGGTGTTGTCGGCGGGCGCGACGGCGTACATACCCGCCAACGGCTCGGTCTTGTTGGCCGCGCATGGCTCTGTTCCTTTGCTCGGGAACTTGGATTTGGCGGTGAGGGGGATGTCTTCGAGCGATATGAATGGGGCGGTGATCCAATTCACCGGGGCGACGTTGATCGCCCCCTCTGCGGTCTCGTTGCTCGTCGCTGAGGCAGGTCCCCTCATCACCGGCGGAACCGCGATTGTCAACAACACCATCGCAGTCGCGACCGCGCTGGGCCAGGGGAATTTGGCGGGAGCCGCGAGCTTGTACTTCTCCTCGCCCTTCACCTTCGCGGACGCCGTTCTGTTTGGCCAAGANNTTGGCGGGATTTTCGCTCCTCTTCGGCCCATTTCCGTTGTGGTGCCGCCATATACCTATACGGACCCGTCCAGTGGCACCACGTTCACGATCGAGGGTTCAGAATTTGCAGTTCAAGGCACCGAGTACGGCGGCATTGTCCCCACATTCCTGAATTTGCTCGCGCACAGTTTGTGACGGGTTCGCGAGCGTAACGGGGTTGCGAAAAATCGAGCCGGATTTCGCAGTCAGGTTCCGCTCACGAGCGATTCGATAGCTGCGCGCCGCGGTTCGCGGTGTGGAACGCGCCACACAAGGCGGGCGCTTGGAGTCGGGCGCGACCCTGTCCAAGTGGCTTGGACGCACTCGCCGTAATCGCCAAACGTGCAGATAGACCCATTTTCGCGAGCAAACTCACCGGCATCCCGGCGGACTTGGCTGCGCATTGCCCGAGTATCGCCCGAAGGCTCCACGGGACTTGACCGCCCGCGATGACACGGGCGTAACAAATTAGCAGAGGTAACATATAGCGATGAGTGGGGGCGCATTTTCCCGGCTTGGCCGGGTCCGTTTCACCGTGGGGTATGTGGCGGTGCTACTTGTCGTCAGCTTCGCCATCCTGATGCTCGGCCCGCACGCGCGCGACGCCGTCATCCAGCGCGCCAGCACCAACCTGCACAACCTGGCCCACGGGCACATTGGAACGCTGTTAGGTAGTGCGTTCGTCGTCGATGCTGGTCCGATCTATTTCTGGCTGCCCTTCCTGACCTGTCTGCTGGTACTCGCGGAACTGCAACTGCGCACCATCCGGCTGATGGTGGCGTTTTTGGTCGGACATGTCGGCGCGACGCTGGTGGTTGCTGTGGCTCTTGCCGCGGCGGTCGAGTTCGGCTGGCTGCCGGTCTCCATTGCCCGAGCCAGTGATGTCGGGATGAGCTACGGGGCCCTGGCGGTGCTCGGTGTGCTGACCGCGACCCTGCCGCGGCGCTGGCAGCCGGCTTGGGTCGGTTGGTGGATAGCGGCTGGCATTACCGCGGCGATCATGGGCGACGATTTCACGGATGCGGGCCATACCGTCGCGGTGATCCTGGGCCTATTGGTGTCCGCCAGGTTGAGTCGGCCGGTCCACTGGACACCGCTGCGCCTTTTCATGCTGGTGAATTCGACGGGCTTCGGTTTCCTGCTCCTGGCTCACCACTGGTGGGGGATGGCTGCGACGCTGGTGTTTGGTCTGCTGGGCGCGGTTGCGGCCTACACGATCGCCCGGTTCAGTTCTGCGCGTAGTTCGGCTGTGCCCTCGCGGCTGGACGGCGAAGACACCCTGACCGGTCGACGGCCGGTCGCGACCGGCTAAGCACCGTCCCGACGGGCACGCCACGCGAGTACATGTGCGCGCCGAGCCGAATGCGCCTAATCGCCTATGATCGGCACTTGCGTCACGCTCGTGGTGCAAATCCAGCCAGCCTGAACAGCCTCGTCAGCAAGGAGAGTGTCGCCGCGTGGGCGCTCAACCCGTCGACCTGTCGCCGGAAGCATTAGCCGAAGCGGTCAGCGCTGCCCGGCAGGCCATCGCGCTCGCCGACGGTCTCGAGGCGTTGTCGCGCGTCAAGACCGAGTACCTCGGAGACCGCTCGCCGCTGGCGCTGGCCCGGCAGGCGCTGGGCAGCGTGCCCAAGGACCAGCGCGCCGACGTCGGTAAGCGCGTCAACTCCGCTCGCGGCGAGGCCCAACGCAGCTACGACGAGCGACTGGCGGCACTGCGCGCGGAACGCGACGCGGCCGTGCTGGTCGCCGAAGGCATCGACGTCACGTTGCCGTCAACCCGGCAGCCGACCGGGGCCCGGCATCCGATCACGATATTGGCCGACCACATCGCCGACACCTTCATCGCGATGGGGTGGGAACTGGCCGAGGGGCCCGAGGTCGAAGCTGAGCAGTTCAACTTCGACGCGCTCAACTTTCCGCCCGATCATCCCGCACGCAGCGAACAAGACACCTTCTATATCGCGCCGGAGGGTTCCCGACAGCTGTTGCGCACCCACACCTCGCCGGTGCAGGTGAGGACCCTGCTCGAACGCGAGTTGCCGGTCTACATCATCTCGATCGGCCGAACGTTTCGCACCGACGAACTCGATGCCACCCACACGCCGGTCTTCCACCAGGTGGAAGGTTTAGCGGTGGATCGCGGGCTGTCCATGGCGCATCTGCGTGGAACGCTGGATGCCCTGGCGCGCGCCGAGTTCGGTCCGTTAGCGCGCACCCGGATCCGGCCGCACTTCTTCCCGTTCACCGAACCCTCCGCCGAGGTCGATGTTTGGTTCGCCAACAAAAAGGGCGGCGCCGACTGGGTGGAGTGGGGCGGCTGTGGCATGGTGCATCCAAACGTGTTGCAGGCCGCAGGAATTGACCCCGACGTCTACTCTGGTTTCGCGTTCGGGATGGGCTTGGAACGCACTCTGCAGTTCCGCAACGGCATTCCGGACATGCGCGACATGGTCGAAGGCGACGTCCGTTTCTCGTTGCCGTTCGGGGTGGGTTCCTGATGCGTGTGCCGTATAGTTGGCTGCGCGAAGTCGTTTCGGCGGGCGCACCGGGGTGGGACGTCACCCCCGCCGAACTCGAGCTGACGTTGGTACGCATCGGCCACGAGGTTGAAGAAGTCGTTACCCTCGGCCCCGTCGGCGGCCCACTGAGCGTGGGGCGCGTGACAAATATCGAGGAGCTCACCGAATTCAAGAAGCCGATCCGGGCCTGTCTGGTCGATGTCGGCGAGAATCAGCAACGCGAGATCGTCTGCGGGGCAACCAACTTCGCCGTCGGGGATCTGGTGGTGGTCGCGCTGCCGGGCGCCACGTTGCCCGGCGGCTTTGTCATCGCAACCCGCAAGACCTATGGTCGCACCTCCGATGGAATGATCTGTTCGGCAGCCGAACTCGGTTTGGGGGCCGACCATTCCGGGATCCTGGTGCTGCCGCCCGGAACCGCAGAACCGGGCGCCGACGGCGCCGAGGTGCTGGGGTTGGACGACGTTGTATTTGACCTGGCGATCACCCCCGATCGCGGTTACTGCATGTCGGTGCGCGGCTTGGCCCGCGAGATTGCGTGTGCTTATGACCTGAACTTCGTCGATCCGGCTAGCGACCAGGTGGTCAAACCGCTGCCGGCCGACGGCGAGGCATGGCCGTTGACAGTGCAACCCGAGACCGGGGTGCGCCGGTTCGCGCTGCGGCCGGTCACCGGGATCGACCCCGCTTCCGTGTCGCCGTGGTGGCTGCAGCGCCGGCTGCAGCTGTGCGGCATCCGGGCGACTTCGCCCGCCGTGGATGTCACCAACTACGTGATGCTGGAACTGGGCCAACCCATGCACGCCCACGACAGCAACCGGATCAGCGGCGGACTCGGCGTGCGGTTCGCCCGGCCTGGCGAGACCGTCGTGACCCTCGACGGCATCGAACGCAAACTCGATCCCGCCGACGTCCTAATCGTCGATGACGTCGCGACCGCGGCGATCGGCGGTGTGATGGGCGCGGCAAGCACCGAAGTGCGCGCCGACTCCACCGACGTGCTGCTGGAGGCGGCGGTGTGGGACCCGGCCGGAATATCGCGCACCCAGCGGCGACTGCATCTGCCCAGCGAGGCCGCGCGTCGGTATGAGCGCGCGGTGGACCCGGCCATTTCGGTCGCCGCCCTGGACCGCTGCGCCACGCTGCTCGCCGACATCGCCGGGGGAGCGATTTCGCCGACGTTGACCGATTGGCGGGGCGACCCCCCGCGTGAGGATTGGTCACTGCCGCCGATCCGGATCGCCGCCGACCTGCCCGACCGCTTCGCCGGGGTGGCGTATGCCGAAGGCACGACGGCCAGGCGGCTGACCCAGATCGGTGCCTTGGTGGCAGGCATGGTGGCCGGCTCCGGCGACACATTGACCGTGACCCCACCCAGTTGGCGACCCGACCTACTGCAGCCCACCGATCTCGTCGAGGAGGTGCTGCGGCTGGAAGGGCTCGAGGTCATCCCGTCGGTGCTACCGTCGGCGCCCGCAGGCCGCGGACTCACCGCGGTGCAGAAGCGCCGCCGCGCGATCGGCAAGTCGCTGGCACAGTCGGGCTACGTCGAGATTCTGCCGACACCGTTTCTGCCAGTCGGCGTCTTCGACCTGTGGGGGTTGCCATCCGATGACCCCCGACGTACGACGACGCACGTGCTCAACCCGCTGGAGGCCGATCGCCCGCAGCTGGCCACCACACTGCTACCAGCCCTGTTGGAGGCGTTGGCGCGCAACGTATCCCGAGGACTTGTTGACGCCGCGCTGTTCGCGGTTGCGCAGGTGGTCCAGCCCAGCGAGCAGACCCGCGGGGTCGGGCTGATCCCCGTCGACCGCCGGCCGACAGACGCTGAGATCGCCGTGCTCGACGCCTCCCTGCCCCGGCAACCGCAGCAGGTGGCCGCCGTGTTGGCCGGGCTACGTGAACCGCGCGGTCCGTGGGGTCCTGGCCGGCGAGTCGAGGCGTCAGATGCCTTCGAGGCGGTGCGAATCATCGCGCGTGCCAGCGGATTTGACGTGACTCTGCGCGCGGCGCAACAGCTACCGTGGCATCCGGGCCGATGCGCCGAGGTGTTCGTCGGGGAAACCTCCGTCGGCCACGCCGGGCAGTTGCATCCCGCCGTCATCGAGCGCTCGGCCCTACCCAAGGACACCTGCGCGCTCGAGCTGAACCTCGACGCGATTCCTGTCATCGAGGCGCTTCCGGCGCCCAGGGTGTCGCCGTTTCCTGCCGTGTTCCAAGACGTCAGCCTGGTGGTGCCTGCGCAGGTACCGGCCGAGACGGTGCAGGACGCCGTTCGCGAGGGAGCCGGCGAACTGCTGGAGGACATCGCACTGTTCGACATCTTCACCGGCCCGCAAATCGGTGAAGATCGCAAATCGCTGACGTTCGCGCTGCGATTCCGCGCCCCGGATCGCACGCTGACCGAGGCCGACGCGAGCGCGGCTCGGGACGCCGCGGTGCAGCACGCCGCCGAGCGCGTCGGCGCCGTATTGCGCGCCTGACGCCTCACCGACACATCGATCACTTCGACGATCAGCTTGGCGCTCGGCCCCAACTTCACTTTTTTCGCGGATCTCAATACCCACATGGGGTTGCCGATGGTGTTGGCCGTTGAGGCGCTCGGCGGGCCGATCAGCGGCTTCAGCGCGTTAGGTTCCAGTGCAACGGCGTTTGCCATCGCGATACAAACCGGGAACGCGTCGGCGGCCGGCGCTGCAGTTCTAGACGCTCCAGCCGTGTTTGCGAAGGGCTTCCTCAATGGCCAAATGACCCTTCCCTTGAACGTCGACGCGATAGGCCTCACGACAACCCTCAACCTGCCTTTGGACGGAATTCTCGTTCCTCCCGCGTTTTACACCGCTTCGACGAGTATCGGTGTCGTCACGGGTACGCGCATCGGCGGCATCATTCCCGGCTTGCTGAACTACCTGCCCGAAGCCCTCGCGGCTGCAATCGGTGGCCCTCCCGCATTTGTTATCCCACCCTTTGAGTCTCTGTAACGTTTTATCGGCTTGGGGGTCAGGGCGCCGAAGTTCTCCAGTGCCCTCGGGTAGGTGAGGGGCGGGACGTCGGGCAGTTGGCGTCCGGCGGAATTGATTTGCAAACAGCTGCATAATCATGCAGAATCGCTGGAATGGCCGACGTACTAAGGGTGGCGGTTGCCGGCGCCACCGGCTACGCGGGCGGCGAGATCCTGCGGCTGTTGCTCGGGCATCCGGCCTACGCCGACGGCCGGCTCGCGATCGGTTCGGTGACCGCCGCCGCCAGCGCCGGGAGCACGCTTGGTGAGCACCACCCGCACCTGATTCCCTTGGCTCAGCGAGTGGTCGAGCCCACCGAGCTTGCCGTGCTGGCTGGCCACGACGTGGTTTTCCTCGCCTTGCCGCACGGGCATTCCGCTGCACTGGCCGAGCAGCTCAGCCCACAGACTCTGATCATCGACTGCGGCGCGGACTTCCGACTGACCGACGCCGCCGCATGGGAGCGGTTCTACGGATCCACACACGCCGGCAGCTGGCCATACGGGTTGCCGGAGCTACCCGGCGCGCGTGAACGGCTGCGCGAGGCTCGCCGCATCGCGGTCCCGGGCTGCTATCCGACCGCAGCGCTCCTGGCCTTGCTGCCCGCGGTGGCCGAGGACCTCATCGAACCCGCGGTCACGGTGGTCGCCGTCAGCGGCACGTCGGGGGCCGGTCGCGCGGCCAAGACCGATTTGCTCGGCTCCGAGGTCATCGGATCGGCGCGGGCCTACAACATCGCCGGCGCCCACCGGCACACCCCCGAGATCGCCCAAGGGCTAAGGGCCGTCACCGATCGCGATGTCACGGTGTCGTTCACGCCGGTGCTCATCCCGACCTCCCGCGGCATCCTGGCCACCTGCACCGCGCGCACCCGGTCGCCGCTGTCGCAGCTGCGGGCGTCATACGAAAAAGCTTATGATGCGGAACCGTTCATCTACCTGATGCCTGAAGGGCAGCTGCCGCGCACCGGCTCGGTCATCGGTAGCAACGCGGCGCAGATCGCCGTCGCGGTGGACGAGGACGCCGAGACGTTCGTGGCGATCGCGGCGATCGACAACCTGGTCAAAGGTACCGGGGGTGCCGCGGTGCAGTCGATGAACCTGGCGTTGGGCTGGCCTGAGACTGAAGGTCTTTCAGTGGTTGGGGTGGCGCCGTGACTGGACCGGCTCAGGAGACACGGCTGGTGCACGCGCAGGGTGTTACTGCGGCCGCCGGCTTCCGGGCCGCAGGCATCTGCGCAGGACTCAAAAAATCGGGGGGACGCGACCTCGCACTGGTTTTCAACGAGGGGCCCGACTACGCCGCCGCAGGAGTCTTCACCCGCAATCAGGTCAAGGCAGCGCCGGTGTTGTGGACGCGGCAGGTGCTCACCACCGGTCAGCTGCGGGCGGTGATCCTCAACTCCGGCGGGGCCAACGCCTGCACCGGAGCGGCCGGATTCCAGGACAGCCATGCCACCGCGGAGGCGGTCGCGGCCGCGCTATCGGACTGGGGAACCGAGACCGGCGCCATCGAGGTCGCCGTCTGTTCCACCGGGCTGATCGGCGACCGGCTGCCGATGGACAAGGTGCTGGCCGGTGTCCGCGAAATCGTAAAGGAGATGGCCGGCGGCCTGAACGGCGGGGAACACGCGGCCCACGCCATCATGACCACCGATACGGTGCCCAAACAGGTTGCGCTGCATCACCGGAATAACTGGACGGTCGGCGGCATGGCCAAGGGTGCGGGCATGCTGGCGCCGTCGTTGGCCACCATGTTGTGCGTGCTCACCACCGACGTGGTCGCCGAGCCGGAGGCGCTCGACCAGGCGTTGCGCCGCGCCGCCGCCCACACTTTCGACCGACTCGACATCGATGGCTGCTGCTCCACCAACGACACGGTGCTGCTGCTGGCCTCGGGCGCCAGTGGCGTCACGCCGTCCCAAGCCGACCTCGACGATGCGGTACTGCGCGTCTGTGACGACCTGTGCGCGCAACTACAAGCCGACGCCGAGGGCGTCACCAAGCGCGTCACCGTGACAGTGACCGGGGCCGCGTCCGAGGAGCAGGCGCTGGCAGCGGCCCGGTCGATCGCCCGCGACAGCCTGGTCAAGACCGCGGTGTTCGGGTCCGACCCCAACTGGGGACGGGTGCTCGCGGCGGTCGGCCTGGCCCCGGGGGTTACCCTCGATCCCGATCGAATCAACGTGTCGTTCAACGGTTCTGCGGTGTGTATTGGCGGAGTCGGGGCTCCGGGTGGCCGCGACGTTGATCTCTCGGCGAGCGACATCGACATCACCGTCGACCTCAGCGTCGGTGACGGCCACGCCGCCATCCGGACCACCGATCTGTCGCACGCCTACGTCGAAGAGAACTCGGCCTACAGCACATGAGCACCAACACCGACTCATTACCCACCCAAGTCAAGGCGCAAATCCTGGCCGAAGCCCTGCCCTGGCTCAAGCAATTGCACGGCAAGATCGTCGTGGTCAAATACGGCGGCAATGCCATGACCGACGACACGCTGCGGCAAGCGTTCGCCGCCGATATGGCGTTTCTGCGCAACTGCGGAATCCAGCCCGTCGTGGTGCACGGCGGCGGACCGCAGATCACCGCTATGCTGCGCCGTCTCGGCATCGACAAGGGTGACTTCAAGGGCGGATTTCGGGTCACCACACCGGAAGTGCTCGACGTGGCGCGAATGGTGCTCTTCGGGCAGGTGGGCCGCGAACTGGTCAACCTGATCAACGCGCACGGACCCTATGCCGTCGGCATCACCGGCGAGGACGCGCGACTGTTCACCGCGGTGCGGCGCAGCGTCAATGTGGATGGCGTGGCCACCGATATCGGACTGGTGGGAGACGTCGACCGGGTCAATACCGCAGCCGTGCTGGATCTGATTGCAGCTGGCCGTATTCCGGTGGTATCGACGCTTGCGCCTGACGCCGACGGTGTGGTGCACAACATCAACGCCGACACCGCGGCGGCGGCGTTGGCCGAAGCTCTGGGAGCAGAAAAGCTTTTGATGCTAACCGATGTAGAAGGCCTGTACACCAGGTGGCCGGACCGGGATTCGTTGGTCAGCGAAATCGACACCGCCACACTGACGCAGCTGCTGCCCACACTGGAGACGGGCATGATACCCAAGATCGAAGCGTGCCTGAGGGCCGTCACCGGGGGAGTCCCCAGCGCGCACGTCATCGACGGCCGGGTGGAACACTGCGTACTGGTCGAACTGTTCACCGATGCGGGCACGGGCACCAAGGTGGTGGCCGCGTGACTAACACCGAGACTCTGCAACACCGCTGGGAAGCCGTGATGATGAACAACTACGGCACCCCACCGGTGGCCTTGGCCAGCGGTGACGGCGCTGTCGTCACCGACGCGGACGGCAAGAGTTATCTGGACCTGCTCGGCGGCATCGCGGTCAATGTTTTGGGCCACCGCCACCCGGCTGTCATCGAGGCCGTCACGCACCAGCTGGCGACGCTGGGCCACACCTCCAACCTGTACGCCACCGAACCCGGTGTAGCCCTGGCCGAAGAGCTGGTTGCGCTGCTCGGTGCCGACAACCAGGCCCGCGTCTTTTTCTGTAACTCTGGCACCGAGGCCAACGAGGTGGCGTTCAAGCTGTCCCGTCTCACCGGTCGCACGAAACTGGTTGCCGCGCAAGAGGGATTCCACGGGCGGACGATGGGCTCGCTGGCGTTGACCGGTCAGCCGGCCAAGCAGGCACCGTTTGAGCCGTTGCCGGGCTACGTCACGCACGTGCCTTACGGCGACGCCGATGCGCTGGCGGCCGCGGTGGACAATGAGACCGCGGCAGTGTTCCTGGAACCGATCATGGGGGAAAGCGGTGTCATCGTGCCGCCCGAGGGCTACCTGGCCGCAGCACGGGACATTACCGCGCGGCACGGCGCCTTGCTGGTTCTCGACGAAGTACAGACGGGAATGGGCCGCACCGGAACCTTTTTCGCCCACCAACACGACGGCATCACCCCGGACGTGGTGACCCTGGCCAAGGGACTCGGCGGCGGACTGCCGATCGGGGCGTGTCTGGCCGTTGGTCCCGCGGCCGATCTGTTGACACCCGGCCTGCACGGCAGCACGTTCGGCGGCAACCCGGTCTGTACCGCGGCGGCACTGGCCGTGGTGCGTGTGCTGGCCGCCGAGGACCTGGTCGGGCGGGCCGCGATGCTGGGTAAGTCGTTGCGGCACGGCGTCGAATCGCTCGGCCACCCGCTGATCGACCACATGCGCGGCCGCGGATTGTTATGCGGCATTGTGCTGACAGCGCCACGCGCCAAGGAAACCGAGGCGGCCGCACGCGACGCTGGGTTCCTCGTCAACGCCCCTGCTCCCGACGTCATCCGCTTGGCGCCGCCGCTGGTGATCACCGAAGCCCAGATCGACAGCTTTGTCGCCGCGCTGCCGGGTATCCTGGACGCCGCCGGGAGCCCAGCATGACGCCCAAGCATTTTCTGCGGGACGACGACCTGTCGCCATCCGAACAGGCCGAGGTTCTCGCGCTGGCGGCCGAACTGAAGAAGGATCCGTTCAGCCGCCGTCCCCTTGAGGGGCCGCGCGGAGTCGCGGTCATCTTCGACAAGAACTCCACCCGCACCCGGTTCTCGTTCGAGGTGGGTATCGCGCAACTCGGCGGGCACGCCGTCGTCGTCGACGGTCGCAGCACCCAGCTGGGCCGCGAGGAGACCCTGCAGGACACCGCAAAAGTGTTGTCCCGCTTCGTCGACGCCATCGTCTGGCGGACCTCCGGGCAAGCCCGGCTGGCCGCCATGGCGTCGACCGCGAGCGTGCCGGTGGTCAACGCCTTATCCGACGACTTCCATCCCTGCCAGGTGCTGGCCGACCTGCAAACCATTGCCGAGCGGAAGGGATCGCTGAAAGGCTTGAAGCTGGCCTACTTCGGCGATGGCGCCAACAACATGGCCCACTCCCTGATGCTCGGCGGGGTCACCGCGGGCATCCGCGTCACCGTTGCGGCGCCCGACGGTTTCGCGCCCGGCCCGGTGGTGCTGGCCGCCGCCCAGCACCGCGCCGAGGCCACTGGCGCCTCGGTGACCGTGACCACGGATGCCGCCGCCGCCGCCACGGGCGCCGATGTACTGGTCACCGACACCTGGACGTCAATGGGGCAGGAGAACGACGGGCTGGACCGCGTCAAGCCGTTCCGGCCGTTCCAGGTCAATGCGCAGCTGCTGGCCCGGGCCGATGCGGAAGCCGTTGTCCTGCATTGCCTCCCTGCCCATCGCGGGGACGAGATCACCGATGGGGTGATGGACGGGCCGGCCAGTGCGGTATGGGACGAGGCCGAGAACCGGCTGCACGCGCAGAAGGCGCTGCTGGTGTGGTTACTGGAGCGGTCGCGATGACCAACGGACCTGCCAAAGCCGTCCCCGAAGTCAGTGCCAACCGGGCCGGCCGCCAGGCTCGCATTGTGGCGATCTTGTCCGCGGCGTCGGTGCGCAGCCAGAGCGAATTGGCCGTGCTGCTGGCCGACGAGGGCATCGACGTCACCCAGGCCACGCTGTCGCGCGATCTCGAGGAGCTCGGCGCGGTCAAGCTGCGCGGCGCTGACGGAGGCGTCGGGGTCTACGTCGTCCCGGAAGACGGCAGCCCAGTGCGCGGGGTATCGGGTGGGACCGACCGGATGTCGCGGTTGCTCAGCGAGTTACTGGTGTCGTCCGACGCAAGCGGCAACCTGGCCGTGCTGCGCACGCCGCCGGGCGCCGCGCACTACCTGGCCAGCGCCATCGACCGCGCGGCGCTGCCCCAAGTGGTCGGCACCATAGCCGGCGATGACACCATCCTTGTGGTCGCCCGCGAGCCGATGACTGGTGCCGAACTCGCCGGCATGTTCGAGAAGATCCAGTAAGGAGATTGGTTAATGTCAGAACGTGTCATCCTGGCGTATTCGGGTGGTCTGGACACCTCGGTGGCCATCAGCTGGATAGGCAAGGAGACCGGCCGCGAGGTCGTGGCGGTGGCTATTGACCTCGGCCAGGGCGGCGAGGACATGGAGGTCATACGCCAGCGGGCGCTGGACTGCGGCGCCGTGGAGGCCGTGGTCGTCGATGCCCGCGACGAGTTCGCCGAGGGCTACTGCCTGCCCACCGTGATGAACAACGCGCTCTATATGGACCGTTACCCGCTGGTGTCGGCGATCAGCCGCCCGCTGATCGTCAAGCATCTGGTGGCGGCCGCCCGGGAGCACGGCGGCGGCATCGTCGCACACGGGTGCACCGGCAAGGGCAACGACCAGGTCCGGTTCGAGGTCGGATTCGCCTCGTTGGCACCGGATCTGGAGGTGCTGGCGCCGGTCCGCGACTATGCGTGGACGCGGGAGAAGGCCATCGCGTTCGCCGAGGAGAACGCGATCCCGATCAATGTCACGAAACGCTCGCCGTTCTCGATCGACCAGAACGTGTGGGGTCGCGCGGTGGAGACCGGCTTCCTGGAACACCTGTGGAATGCGCCGACCAAAGATGTCTACGACTACACCGAAGACCCGACCGTCAACTGGAACACTCCTGACGAGGTGATCGTCGGGTTCGAGCGCGGCGTACCCGTGTCGATCGACGGCAACCCGGTGTCGATGCTGCAGGCGATCGAAGAACTCAACCGGCGCGCCGGGGCTCAGGGTGTCGGGCGCCTCGACGTCGTCGAGGACCGGCTGGTGGGCATCAAGAGCCGCGAGATCTATGAGGCGCCAGGGGCGATGGTGCTCATCACCGCGCACACCGAACTCGAGCACGTCACGCTGGAGCGCGAGCTGGGGCGTTTCAAACGCCAGACCGACCAGCGCTGGGCCGAGTTGGTCTACGACGGGCTGTGGTACTCGCCGTTGAAGGCGGCGCTGGAGACCTTTGTCGCCAAGACCCAGGAGCACGTTTCGGGTGAAGTCCGAATGGTGTTGCACGGCGGCCACATTGCGGTGAACGGCCGGCGCAGCGCCGAGTCGCTCTACGACTTCAACTTGGCCACCTACGACGAGGGCGACTCCTTCGATCAGTCGATGTCGAAGGGTTTCGTCTACGTGCACGGGTTGTCGTCCAAGCTCGCCGCCCGCCGGGACCTGCAGTGACGGTCCTACCGCTCGCGGAGAAAAGGTGAGCACCAACCAGGGTTCGCTGTGGGGCGGGCGCTTCGCCGACGGCCCGGCAGAGGCGCTGGCCGCGCTGAGCAAGTCCACCCACTTCGACTNNCGGCCTGGACAGCCTCGCCGAGGACCTCTCCGACGGCAGCTTCGGCCCGCTGGTCAGTGACGAGGATGTGCACGCCGCGCTTGAGCGCGGACTGATCGACCGGGTGGGACCGGACTTAGGTGGCAGGTTGCGGGCCGGACGCTCGCGCAACGACCAGGTGGCCACGCTGTTCCGGATGTGGCTGCGTGACGCGGTAAGACGGGTCGCCACCGGTGTGCTCGACG
>PLSK01000152.1 GCA_003165155.1 Mycobacterium sp.
GTCTCATAGCTCTCCACGAGACCACGTGCCAGCATCAGCTCCTCGACCTCACGATAGCTCAACGAGAACCGATAGTACAGCCACACGCAGTGATTGATGATCTCCACCGGGTAGCGGTGGCCCTTGTACGACGCCGTTGCGGTACTCACCCACCGATCTTTCCAGGTCGCCAACGCTCACTAACGTGACAGTGCCGTTGATCAATCGGTCGAGCAGGGATTCGGCGACGACGGGGTTGGGGAACAGGTTGTACCAGTCCTTGGGCGATCTGTTCGACGTCAGGATGAGCGGCTTGCCGTTGACGGCGCGGTCACTGATGAGTTCGTAGAGGTCGTCGGCGTGCATCGCGGTGTGCTCGCGCATGGCGAAGTCGTCGAGGATCAGGACCAGCGGTTTGGTGTATTCGCGGATGCGTTGACCCCAGGTGCGATCGGCGTGGCCGCCGGCGAGATCGGAGAGCACCCGGGAGGTCTTGGCGAAGCGGACGTCGCCGCCGCGACGGGCAACGGCATGCCCAAGTGCTTGTGCCATATGGGTTTTCCCGACGCCGACGGGTCCGTAGAGGATGACTGATTCGGCGGCGTCGAGCCAGCGCAGTGCAGCGAGGTCGCGCAGCATCGCCGGGGGAGTTTGGTGTTGGCGGTGAAGTCGAAGGATTCGAAGGTTGATTGTTCTTCGAAGCGGGCTCGGCGGATGCGCCGTGTCAGTGCTGCCGATTCGCGGCGGGCGATCTCGTCCTCGCAGAGAACCTGCAGGAAGTCGAGGTGCCCGAGGGTGCCGTCGCGGGTCTGGGCCAGCCGGGCGTCGAGGGTTTCGAGCATGCCGGTGAGTTTGAGGGTGCGCAGCGCATTGCGTAGCGCGGGGTCGAGGATGCTCATGCTGGTGATCTCCTGGTTCGGACCGAATGATGTTGGGTGACAGACGGGACCGCAACTCGTTGGTGGCCTTGCTTCGACGCCAGACCGCGTTCTGCTGCGATCGCGCCAAAACCGCGATCGCTTGGGCGAGTTCGCTGTCGGCGGGCAGCGTGCGGTGCACGTGGGCATCCACGCGCAGGATGTTGGCCAGCGTCATCGCATCAGCGTGGTCGGACTTCGCGCGAGCCACCGAGGACCGCTCCCGATAGCGGGCCGCCGCCATCGGGTTGATCGCGAACACCGGCCGCCCGCTCGCATGCAGGGCGGCGACCATCAGCCCGCGCGAGGTTTCGATCGCGATCGGGATCGGGTCCTCGGGGCTGTCGCCGGCCTCGGCGAGCATCCCGGTCAACCCGGTGAACCCGGCAGGGTCGTCGCCGATGCGCTTCTTGGCCACCAGCTTGCCATCATTGCCGACGATTGCGACGTCGTGATGCCCTTCAGCCCAGTCGATTCCGCAGTAGCAGTTCAATCCAGCACCTCCCTCAATTCGGGTGTTTTATTGGGTCCAGAACCCGGACGGGAACGCGCAGCACCCTACTTACGAGCCTCTCGGGCTTGCCTCCGATGAGCTGTTCGCGATCCCAGCGCACCCGCACGGCGCCGGTCTCAGTCAGAGCTCGATGGCTCTCGAAAAGATTGGGGCGTCCGGTCGTGCGAGCGGGCTCGAACCACGAGCAATCCCACCTGCCCCGAACTGACTTCAAGCGAACGACACGCCGACCGACCCCACACCAAGCCTGTGGATAGACCTACCCGCGGTCCTGTTTTGACCAGGCGTCCGTGCCAGTCGACGCATCGTTCGTAGATAAGTAGGTTCTGATCATTGCTCCCTGTTCACGGGGTCGGGCCACTGTGGTGAGTGGTGCTGGCCGCTACTGCGCTAAAGAGGTTAGTAGTAACATCAGTACACAAAGTCTCGCAGACGTATGAAACGAGAGTAAAATTGGCCAGCACCGGAGAGTCGGGTGGCGACCCCAACGCGACTGAGCTTTCGGTCAAGCTCAACAAGCTCTTCGAGATCATGCGCAAACCTTCTGCGCCATCCTTGTCCAATGCGGCTGCGGCCGAGGCAATCACCAAACAGACCGGCGTTTCCATCAGCTCCGCTTACATGTGGCAACTGCGCACCGGGGTCAAGAACAATCCAACTGTCCAGCACTTGCGGGCGATCGCCGAATTTTTCGGCGTCTCTCCGTCGTATCTCATCGATCCCGGTATCGATCCACAGATCGACGCCCAGCTGAACCTGCTTCACGCCCTGCGTGACGGCAAGGTGCGCGACCTGGCGATGCGTGCGCACGGACTGACTCCGCAAGCCCTCAACAGCTTGGCGGCGATGATCGACCTTGCCCGCCAGCTTGAGCAACTACCGCCCGTCGCGCCGTCACAGGGAGATGACCTCGATGGCCGTGAGTAATTCCGAAATGCTAGCTTTGGCAAGGGAATTACCCATTCCTGTTCCATGGGGCCGGGATGTGTTTATCGAGAATTTGGCTTGCCAGCGCGGCCGCCCCATCAAGTTGATTCCCAGCGACACCTCAGCCTTTACGGAAGGCCCCTGTGGGCTGTGGTTGACCCGCGACGAGGACGACTTAATCTTTCACGAGGCCGGGACATCGGAGTATCACATTGATCAAATTGTTCGACACGAAATCGGGCACATGCTCCTCGGGCACGGGCGCACCGCCGGTCAAGCGCCCAACCTCGAGTTGTGCCGACAGTTGATGCCCGACATCGATCCCGCGACGATTCGCAGCATGCTGGGCCGCAAGGATTTCGTGGCTGACCAGGAGCGCGACGCGGAGATGTTCGCACATATCTTGATGCTGGCCGCGGTCGAGGCGGCGACGGAAAAATCGATGATGAGCAGCGTGTTCTTCGGCCGGTGACCGGGTGACCTCCTCCAGCGTGCCGGGCATCATCGCTTGGCCTTTGATCGTATTCATGACGTTGGTGCTGGTCGCGCGCTACCGATGGTTCAACAACAACCTCTGTGCGAGATACTTCAACAATATGTTGGGGTTCATGCTGGTGGCGCAGGTCTTGCGTGAGCACCTCGTGCAAAACATGCTCGTCAGAACGTCCTTCGTGAGTATGGCCGGCACGTGGCAACTCAGTGCCGCTGTGTTGGGCTACAGCTACACCGAACTCATTGGGTTCAGCCTGTTGTGGTCGGGAATGTCGGAAGCCGAAACCCGCCGCAAGCACCGGTATTACCGCCTGGCGGCTGTGCTCCTTGTTGCCGGATTGCTCATCAGTGGTACTCGTGCTCGACGCGCCAACGAGCCGCTTGAGTTCACGAGCGGCTGGGAGTCCCTGACAACTTTGAGTTGCTTGACGACCATGGAGGTGGTCCTAGCGACGCGCGTGATATGGAATTCCCTCCGCGAGCTGCGTACCGTCAGCAGCCGGCGGGAACGCTGGATCGCGCTTAGCTTCCTGGCGATGGGTTTAGTGGCCATTGTGATCGTGCTCCAGGAAGCCACCCTTCAGATTTTCGACCAGCTTGGCTGGACTCACACCGCTAAGTACAGGCAGCAGTCTCACGCGGGCGGCCTTTTCTTCGGATTGTTGGCCCCGTTCGTGATCGCTGCTCTCCCCCTTGCGACAAAGCAACTCGGCTTCTTCGGACTGGATCCCATCACCCGTAGCTGGCGCAAATTGCAACCGATGCGACAGGCCATGAGAATCGTTGTCCCCGAATACGTCTTCGACTTTGACGACGACGACCCGGGGCGCCGAAAGTCGCAGCTCCAGCTACACCAGACCGTCATCGAGATCCGCGACGCCGTCGTGCGACTACGCCTTTACTTCCGTGAAATACCCGACCACGATCGGACCCGCTTCCTGGACGGGCCTAACGCGGTGCCGGTGCGCGACCGCGACGCCGCTATCGCATCCCTTCGGCTGGCTCACGCCGCCAGAGCCAAAGCTGCCGGCATCATGCTGGTACCCCTCGAGGTCGATTCAGCACTGATCGTCGCGTCGCGAGCGGCAACTCTGGAAGAGGAAGCGGCCGAACTGATGGCGCTGGCGAAATGGTGGCCTGCCGCCTGCGCCGCCACTGAGGACATCGGGGAATCTGCGGTCAACACGAAAGCGATCCCGACGATATGACCCTGCCTACTGCCACGCCGATCCCGCATCCGCGCTTTCGGCTGCCTGTCCTTGGTGATCTCTTGACGATCGACTTCGCCAGCCCCGTACTGGGAACGGCCGACAAATTGAGCAAATCCGACGACGGAATCTTCGAGCAACGCATCTTCGGTCTGTCGGCTATCGCGCTCGCCGACGCCGCTCTAATTGACGAGGTGAATGACGAAACCCTGTGGCAAAAGCACGTCGGACCACTCGTCGACAAATTGCGCCTCACGCTAGGCGACGGCCTGTTTACCGCCTACAACGATGAACTCAACTGGCACAAGGCCCACAACATCTTGATGCCAGCGTTTGCTAAAACAGCGATGAAGAATTACCACGACAGCATGACTGCCACCGTACGAGAACTCATCGATGCATGGAACATCCAGAGTGCCAAGCAATCCTGGATCGACGTTCCCGACCAAGCCAACCGGCTCACCGTCGAAATCATCGCGCGAGCCGGGTTGGGCTACTCGTTTGGCAAGCTCAGCGGCCCCAGCGAGAACGCGTTTAGCGCGGCTATCACACGTGAACTGGGCTACGTCCGACGCGCCATGCGAGTCGATCCCATACCCATCTACAACAGACTGTTCGGGAAAAAGCGCCATCGACAGCACTTGGCAGACAAGGAATTCATCCGCTGCCTGGTCTACGACATTGTCGAGGCTCGCCGCCACAATCCAGCAACAGCACAGCGTCAGGACATGCTCGAGATCATGCTCCACAGCGCCGATCCCGATACCGCTGAGCAGCTCGACCCTGAGAACGTCGTCAACCAGATCCTCACGCTGATGGCCGCCGGTAGTGAGACTTCGGCCAACACAATTTCGTTCGCTCTGCACTATCTGTCCACCAACCCCGACGTGGCCGCCCAATCCCAAGCCGAGATCGACCAACGCTGGCCCGGTTCCGACGTTCCCAACATCGAATTCGACGACATCGCCAAGCTGAGATACCTTCGCCGTGTCGTCGACGAAACCTTGCGCCTGTGGCCCGTGGCCCCAGGTTACTACCGTCAGGCCCGACGTGACACCACACTTGGCAACGGCAAATACCATTTCCAAGAAGGGGATTGGGTGGCGGTCGTCCTCTTGGCCGCTCACCGCGCCCCCGCCTGGGGTTCGGATGCCGAGAGATTCAACCCAGACCGGTTCCTACCCGAGAATTTACGCATGCTACCCCCGCACACCTACAAGCCCTTCGGCACCGGCCCCCGGGCCTGCATAGGTCGCCAATTCGCACTGCACGAAATCGTGTTGACACTGGCCGCGATCCTGCACCAATACGACCTAGAATCCAAACCCGGATATCACCTCAAGGTTGCTGAAACCCTGACACTCAAACCAGCCGACTTCCAGCTACGCTTACACCCGCGCCACTAACATGGAGGCACGAAACCGATCTTTTTCGAAACGCGTGGGTAGTCGCTTGTCTCGGACTGCTCTAATAGAGAATCGGGCTAATAGGCAGCTGTGTCTGTCGCTCCGCGGCCGTGACCCCGTTGGCCATCTTGGCGACCAGCGATAGGCATCGTCGAGGCACTGTCACGTTAAGTGACGCGGACACGGCCACTAATCACATTAGCCACGTACGTCACACGTGACCTGGGGGTTCACGAGAACGAAAAGCCTCAAATCGCGGCGTAATTGATTAATGTGACAGTGCCGTTGCGACGATGGAGTTGTTCGCGGGATCGATTGGCGTGTTCAAGAATCCGTCCAGCCACCGCACGGTGGACTTCGCGGATCCAGTGGAGGCTGCTGAGATTATCCAGCTTGCCGATCTGTTGTTGCGAATGGTGCGCCGAGCCGAGAGCCAGCCTTATGCAGGAAGCTGAGCTCGGCCGCGAGCGGACGCCTTCAGATGGGTGTCGCCGATATCGGCCTGTGCAGTACACATTCGACACACGGATGCGATTCCTTGAAGTCAAGATCGAAGACGATTGGGAACCTGCGGTCATCGAACAATGGAAGAAACACCAAGAGCAGGTGCAGCAAGGCATACTCGCACAGTTCGGGCCTATAAACGGCGAGCGCAAGATCAAAGACTTCATGGCGCTGGAAGCGGCGCCGTTCTCGGTGATCGCTCAGCACACGGAGTTTCTGCACCAGACAAGGCTTAGCTTCGTCGCAGGTGCTTACTACCCGTGCCTGACAGCCAGTGGCGCGCTAGGAGAGCGCATCCTCAACCAGCTGATCGTGACGATGCGTGCCGACTTTCCGAAATCCAGGAAGGTGACAGTCCCGCAATCGTTTGACGACTGGGACACAGCGGTCGGCATTCTCCGCGACGACTGGGGCGCTCTCGACGCGGAGACCGCAAAGGCGTTTCTGAAGCTAAAAAAGCTCCGAAACAACGCAGTCCACTATTCGCCCGACCTCGACGGCACGAATGCTCGAACTCAGGCGCTGGAAGCGACAACCGTTTTGCAAGGGATCATCACGGCGTTGTTCTCGCCGATCGGACCGTCACCTTGGCTGCTGAACGGAGTCCCGGGAGAGTTCTACATCGCGCGCGACAAGGAGGCGCACCCCGTGGTCAAGCACTTCTTCATCCCAGCGAGTGTCCTGATCAGTCCGAACCACACGTGGTTACCGGGAGACTCCGTAGTCGACGACGAGACGTACCAGTTGACGCGTCCAGATGATCTGACCGATGACGCGTTCATCGATCACCGGATCGAATCCATCCGACGGGCGGCGTCGGGGCTAGAGGAACCGGGGAAACAGAGGTAGTGGCCCGTAACAACTCTCCCGATTATCGCCGCATGGCAGTTGGCTATTCGGGTGGCTCGACGAACGGTATGCCGACTGCGGAAAGCTTGGTCTGCATGTTGATGTCACCTGTCGCTACGTACAACGCCGACCCAGGGTGTTGGGATTGAAGCAGCAGCGTGGATGCAACGATGCGGTCGTCGGGAACGGTCATGTCGAGCCAGTCGGGTAGGTCGTCGGAACGCGGCTCGATGTGTTCGAACTTGGCGATGACGTCGCCGGCCACGCGGACTCCTTCGCGGACGTCGCCATTGGTACGGATGCCCTTGAGTCGCCTCTCGGCGCGCTGAGCTCCAGAGCGGACGATGTCGTTTTTGCCGCCCCGTTTGAGTTCGTCGATTTCTCGAAGCACCGCCGGCAGCAAGTGCGCTACGTACCTGGGGCCTAACTCGGCGGTGTACGCGGCGACGTCGGGGTTGTCTATGAGTGCGTTGGTGTCGACGACCAAGCGCACCGCCTGGTCGTCGGGAGGTAGTAGATCGATGAGGCCGCGGAGGTCGGTGACGGTGTTCATCAGCTTTTCTTGAGCTTCGGCGATCGTCGGTGGGATGTCGTACCCTCCACCGTCGCGGGTCAGCCATACCTCGAGGCGTTCGTAGCCGTTGTCGAGTCGCTCGCTGACGTTCGGCGTGGGGTGCGGGAATAGCAGCCGAAAACGAGGCTTCCAATCACGGACTTTCCGCAAGAGCGTCATCCGCGCTGCCTCCAGTTGGTCGTCGCTGGACTCCCACCCGTACCGTGCGAAGCCGACCAGCCCGCTACCTCGGAACTTCAGGTCGTAGTCCTCAATTCCGCTTGCGGCGTGGATGTCGGCGTACGAGGCTGCAATGTCATCGAGTTCGGCGAGCAGGCGTTCTGCGTAGGTCGGCTGCTTGGGGCGGGCGGTCACGGCCTGATCATCCACGAACGTTCGTTGCGAGAGGCGGCGCATTCCAGATTCGAGCTAGCGTGGAGGTACACCCGCGCATGAACGAACCGTCCGACATGTAGTTGCCGCTTGGCGCGCCGGCCCGATGAGCAGGCCTCGTTGAAAGGGGATACCTCGTCAGATGGAGCGGGACAACGAGCGGGCCGCGCGGTCCTACCATTTGCGGCACTGACGTGTTGGTCGGGCTGAACGGGAGAACGGGTTCGTTCGTGTGAACGGCAACCGGAACTTGACCAGTTGTCGAATCCGCGGCGCGCAGTGGACAGCATCCGTGGCCGTCGACTGGTCGCTTTACGGCTCGTGGTGATAGCAGTTCTGCCGGCGATTGCGTAGCGCCTGGCGCGCCCGCTTTTGGGAACGGGTTTGGGAACAAAACTCTGCGAAACCGTCTGGAATGGGCAGGATGCGGTGGAACCTACAAGACCCCTCACCATTATTGACCTGCAGTTTTAGGACCTAGCGACATCGGCAAAACTCCCGGTACGTGTCTCATAACTCAGCGATAGCCGTCAGGTCGCGCAGGCGGTCCGGACGCGGGCGAGCGGGTTAGTTCAGGGATCTCAGTCCAGGTCGGCGAGGGCTTTGCGGGCGGCTTCTAGTTCGGCTTCAAGGGCGGCGACCCTGGCGGCCTGCTGGGAGCGCGCCTCTTCGATGACCTCGTCGATCGGGGTGGAGAAGTCCTCATGCAGTTCCTTGGCCGCCCGGGAGACGGCGGCGGCCGCGACCGCGAGGTTGCGGGCCAGGTAGGTGGTGCCCTGCTTGAGCTCCGCGCGCCATTCGCCGTCGGCGGTACCGGTGACAGTGAGGGTCAGCTCGAGAGTCTTGGTCTTCTTGCCGGCCGCCTTCTTGGCCGGGGCCTTCCTGGGCTTCTCCTCGGCTGAAGCTTCAGCGGCTGCTGCGTCGGGCTCCGGCGTATTCCCAGGCGAGGTGCTCTTGACAGAAGGAACCAAGACATCGGGAGTGTCGGGGTCGGTGGACGGCGCTTCTGCTGCCAGTGTGTCTACAGTCATCGGTGCGGCGATCTCCTCCTGAGCATCGCCCGCAGTGGGCGGGCTGGCACTGAGAGTTCATTAGAACACATGTACTGCTTATCTGCTTAAGTGGACCTATGCTGTTCAGGTGGTGTTTGCTGGTGTGAGTCCGGTGGGCGGGGTGGACTATCCGCGGACGTTTCAGGAGTTCCGGGCGTGGTTTCCCGACGACGGGTCGTGTGCGGAGTATTTGGCTCGTTTGCGCTGGCCAGAGGGCTTTCGGTGCCCAGTGTGCGGCGGCGAGAACGCGTGGCGGACCTCGACCCAGCACTGGAAATGCGTGGCGTGCGGCCGCAAGACTTCGGTGACTGCCGGCACGATCTTTCATCGGACCCGCACGCCGCTGACCACGTGGTTTGCCGCTATCTGGCTGGTGACTTCGCAGAAGAACGGGTCCTCGGCGCAGAACTTGCACGACATGTTGGGCCTGGGTTCCTACGAGACGGCGTGGGCGTGGCTGCATAAGCTGCGCCGCGCGATGGTGCGCCCCGACCGCGACCTATTGTCGGGGGTGGTCGAGGTCGATGAGTCCTTCATCGGCGGCCGCGCCACGGGGAAGACTGGCGCATCCACCGACAAGGTGCCTGTGATGATCGCCGTGGAAAACATTGGCACACAAGTTGATAGGAATCTTCGACTCGGCCGAGTACGGCTGGCGGTAGCAGAGAATCCGGGTTCCAAACAACTGGTCGACTTCGCCCGCACGACCGCCGCGCCGGGTTCGATGATCCGCACCGACGGTGCCCGAATGTTCCGGGCTCTGGCCACCGAGGGGTTCACCCACGAGTACATCTCCGGATATAGCTCCCCAGAACCGGGTCACGTCACCCTTCCCGGACCGCATCGGGTTGCGTCTCTGCTCAAACGCTGGAACGCCGGCACCCACCACTACCGCGTCGAACGCGAACACCTGCAGTTCTATCTCGACGAGTTCGCCTTCAGGTTTAATCGTCGCAGTTCAAAGGCACGCGGGATGTTGTTCTACCGGCTATTGCAGCAGAGCGTGAACACCGATCCCCATCCGCTGGCCGACCTCATCGGCGGCACCGCCCCCGACCCCCGCGAGTCAGCAAACACGCTTGATGACGATGACTCATTGCACAACAACATCTTTGAAGACATCTAAGAACTCAGTCCACTTAAGCAGATAAGCAGTACACATGTTCGACTCCCGAGCCAAGTTGCCACTCACTCCAACTCACCCTGTCCATGCCTGCCTGTGCATATGGATGCCGTGCGAAACCGCAAGTGTAGGAAGTCGTTGGAGGTGTCGGATCTGAGGACGAGCGACCTGGGATTTCTCAGCATCATGGCGCTCGCATGATTCTCACTTATGTGCCGGAATCCTCAGGTGGTTGCCTTGAGCGACGATCTTGTGCCTGTTCAGTCGTAAGCGGCCATTCGGCAGGCAACGGTGTCGGCGCGGATGGCTACAGGAACTAAAGTGCTTGACCAGGCCCTGTGCCGGTAACATGGACCGTCAGTCGATGTCTGGAGCGGGTGTGGCCACGGAACGCCAAACGGATAAGAGGGCGGTCGCCAAGAGGGCGGTCGTCAAGAAGGTCGCCGCCCGGGCCACCAAGGCATCTGCCAAGCTCGAGAACCGCGAGGTTCCCACCGGCTACGTTCGGTCGGCTGCCGTGAAGACTTTCCTCGCCGCGCGGCAGCCACATAAGCACTGATGCCGCTCACGCCGGGCTACGGCGAGACTCCCCTCCCGCACGACGAGCTCACCGCGTTGATCCCAAGCGTTGTTGAGATCCTCGACAAGCCCATCACCAAAGTGGCGGTTTACGACCTCGAACAGGGCGTGCAGGACCAAGTGTCCGAGGAACTGCTCACTGCAGCAATCGAGGGTTCGCTGCTGCTCGACGAGCTACTCAGCGATTACTTCGTCCGCGACCTTCACACGCGCCTCTACGGCGACATCTGGGTCTGGGCCGGACGGTTGCGACAACACGAAGTCAACATCGGCGTCGCGCCGGAGCAGATCGCTGTCGAACTGCGCAGCTGCCTAGACAACATCCGATACCGGTGGGCGCACACAAACGACTGGACAGCCCGCGTGCTCGGAATTACAACCCACGCCGAGACCGTACGAATCCATCCGTACACCGACGGAAATGGTCGTACGACAAGACTTCTCGCCGATCTAGCGTTCATCGCAGCTCAGAACCATGCTGCATGGCAGTATGACTGGGACGTCGACAAGGAGGAGTACATCAGGCTGCTCCGCAGCTTCGACATACATCGGAACGCCGGAGAACTTGCTGCCTTTGTGGGTGTGCAGTCGATCGAGTCCTGAATATGGGCACTAACGGTCGTGTGTGGAGGCTCGCCGGTGACACTCCCTGACGCAGTCATCGTCTAGCGCTCTCGGCTTCAGCATCGAATGTGCGGTTGCCCTGGAACTAAATGGCTGCCAACGAAACTCGAATCGACCGCGGAAGGATAGACCCACATCCGGTGCTACCGACTATGTCTGCCAGGTTTCGCCACACGTGCCGCCGTATCTCCCTCGGCTCAATCTTGTAAGTGCGCGCGAGTGCTCTCTCGACATCGTCGACGCGTCCCGGCCTGCATCGTCAAGTTGTTTGAAAATGATTGTGGCGCAGTTGATGTTAGTTGCTTCGGTGGCTAAATGTAGTGGCTTACTCGGTCGTTCATGCCGCTGCGGTGGCAATGACTTCGTCCCAGACCGCGAAGCTGGCGGTTATCTCGGTTCGCCATTGGGGTGCACTGATCAGATGGCGGCGGGGACGAAAGTGCTGCCGGATGTGGCTGAAAGCAAACAGGAACCGTTGAGCCTGCCCAGGTGAGGCGAAGCGTTTCATCACCCGTTCTCGGATCCTGGTCGGCTGATGGGAGTTCTCAGCCCGGTTATTGAGGTACTTGCAGCGGCGATGGGTCACCGACGGCAAAAGCTCGCGGTGAGCGACCTGATAGCTGGCCAGCTTGTCGGTGACAATCACCCGCGGCACGTACCGCAGGCCCTTGAGCAGTTTACGGAAGAACCGCTGGGCTGCTTTGGCGTTTCGCCGCGACTGCACCAGGATGTCGAGCACGTTGCCGTGCTGGTCGACCGCGCGCCACAGCTAATGGGTGATGCCGTTGATCTTGACGAAAACCTCGTCGAGGTGCCATTTGTCGCCGGGGCGGGGTCGGCGCGCGCAGCTTGTTGGCGTAGTCCGGCCCGAACGCGGCACACCAGGATCGGATCGTCTCGTAGGTGACCGCGACACCGCGGGCCCACATCAACTCCTCGACGTCGCGCAGGCTCAGCGCGAAACGGTGATACAGCCACACCGCGTGCCCGATGATTTCGATCGGGTACCGATAGCCCTTGTATCTTGCCGCAATCGCCACAGCGACCAATCCTGGCAGCACCACACCAGGCCAACAACTTGACGATGCCCTTGTAGGCGCATACTCGCGGTTC
>PLSK01000086.1 GCA_003165155.1 Mycobacterium sp.
GATCCAGTTTCGTCATAATTGACAAAACTTTCCCACCGTGCCAGCCTGCATTCCGGAGGGCAGACATGGCTGAATCACAGACTGAGTTTGACGCGATAGTTATCGGCGCAGGACATAATGGGCTGAGCGCGGCGGTGCTGCTACAGAAGGCAGGGCTGCGAACCCTGTGTCTGGATGCCAAGCTCTACGCCGGCGGCATGGCCTCCACTGTCGAGCTTTTCGACGGGTACCAGTTCGAGATCGCCGGGTCGGTGCAGTTCCCGACGGCGTCCGCCGTCGTCCAGGAACTGGGCCTGGACACGATGCCGACCATTGACCTGGACGTGATGTCGGTCGCGCTGCGCGGTGTCGGTGACGACCCGCTGGTCCAGTACAGCGACCCGATCAAGCTGTTCACTCACCTCAACGAGGTGCATGGGGCGGACGCCGTCAACGGAATGGCGGGGCTGATGGGCTGGGCTATGGCGCCGACGCGGGCGCTGGGCCGATTCGACGCGGGCGCGCCACCCAAGACCCTCGACGAGATGTATGCCTGTGCCACCAATGAATTCGAACGCTCGGCCATCGATGACATGCTGTTCGGTTCGGTCACCGACGTGCTCGACCGCTACCTNNCGCGGGCCGGACACGCCCGGCAGCGCGGCCGCGCTCGCGTTTGGGCTGGGAGTGCCCGATGGCGACACCATGCAGATGAAGAAGCTGCGCGGCGGTATCGGCGCGCTCACCGCTCATTTGTGCCAGCTGCTGGAGAGCCACGGCGGCGAAGTTCGGCTGCGCACCAAGGTCACCGAGATCATGGTCGCCGACGGTCGGGTGAGTGGGGTGCGCACCGAGGCGGGCGAGACGCTGACCGCGCCGATCGTCGTCTCCGGCATTGCGCCCGACATCACGCTGAACGAGCTGATAGACCCCGCAGTGCTGCCCGTCGATATCCGCCAACGCTATGCGCGGATCGACCATCGCGGGAGTTACTTGCAAATGCACTTCGCGCTGGAAGAGGCTCCCATATTCGCCGCGCCCTACGAGGCGCTCAATGATCCGGCCATGCAAGCATCGATAGGGCTGTTCTGTACGCCGGAGGAAGTCCAGCAGCAGTGGGAGGACGCTCGGCGCGGGATCGTTCCGGCCGACCCGACGCTGGTCTTGCAGATACCCTCGCAGAACGACCCCGACCTGGCGCCCGAGGGCAAGCACGCCGCTTCGGCGTTCGCGTTGTGGTTCCCGATCGAGGGCGGCGCAGATTACGGTGCGGCGAAGGTCGAAATGGGTCAGCGGGTGATTGACAAGATCACCCGGCTCGCACCGAATTTCGAGCGCAGCATCATCCGGCACACCACCTTCACGCCCAAGCACATGGGTGTGATGTTCGGCGCCCCGGGCGGCGACTATTGCCACGGGCTGTTCCATGCGAATCAGATCGGCCCCAACCGGCCCGGCCCGAAGGGTTATCTTGGCCAGCCGATCCCGATCGAGGGGTTGTACCTGGGCAGTGCCGGTTGCCATGGCGGGCCCGGGATCACGTTCATCCCGGGCTATAACGCGGGCCGTGCCGCGCTGGCTGACTCTGGCCGCTAACTTCGCAGGTCGAGCAGCTCGTCCAGCAACGCCGTGAACTCGTCCGGGCGTTCCGGTGTGAATGCGGGGCTCGGCCAGGTTCCTGGCACGTCCAGGGTGATCAACGTTGACTTGAGCGGCCGGTGCACGTCCAGCGGCAGCCAGCGCCGCAGATCCGGGCTGCCCCAAAGGTTGAACCGGGCGACCAACAGACCCAGGGACTCGGCCTTGTACCCATGGACCTTGTCCACGGAGATGACCTTCGCGGTTCCAGACGGGAAGTGGTAGCGGCGCAATGTGATTGCCGCGTGATCGAGTTGGACGACTCCGTCTTGGTAGTACCGTTTCATGCCCGCGAACTCCGCAGTTGGTGGCGCCGTGAGGTGAGGCAGTGGCCGTCCTGCAGGCGCCATTGCCACCCGTGCAGATTGCAGGTCAGCGTGCCGCCTTCGATCACCCCGAATTTCGACAGGTCGGCCTTGAGGTGTGGGCAACGGCGCTGAATCTCCCAGCCGTCCAGTGTGATGGACGCGGAGTCATCGTGGGTCTCGGCGAACCAGCCGTCGGCGTAGGCGATCCGCTGGTCGGTCAGGCACTTGAAGAAGGTGTAGAGATACTCGTTGTAGCCGCCTACCCGCCATGCCCGGAAGCGGGTGGACAAGAAGATGGTGTTGACCCAGTCCGGTTCGCGGTCGCGGAGCACAGTCCGTACCAGCTCCGGCGCTATCGCGAAACCATAGCGGACCTTTTCATCCGGAATCTTTTCGCGCACCAAGCGTTTGGGGAAGTCCAGAATCACGATCTCGGGACCGATCACCAGTTCGACGGGATAGCCGATGCCATCGCAGATCTCGTCGCTTTGCAGCATGATCGGCTCGAACAGCGCGCGCAGCGGCTCCAGCAGCGGATCACCGGCGGCCGGCGCCCAGCCCGCGCGCTCCGCCGCCAAAACGGGCTCCATCCGTTCGGCGTAGTCAGCGATGTAGGCCGATTTGCCGGTGGTGAAGATGGCCTCGACTTCGTCGGTGGGCAGTGGGTGGTTCAGCGACTTCAGCTTCGTACCAGTGAAGTCCGCGGCCGAACCGGGCATCATCAGCAGGCCGCGGTCGTGCCCGTGTGCGCGCAGTTGATCCAGGAACACCATTTGGTCGGGGAAGATGTTGGCCGGGTCACTGCGATCGTCGTTGAGGTGGCGCAACTCAGGGTCCAGAAAACATGGCGGCCCCGCCGACGGCACCACCCAACTCGCCCCCACCTGGGCGATGTATTGCCGGGCGCGGTCCATCCCGCGCTGCCGCTTCTGGGTCCCGAACGACTCCTTGGCGCGGGCCGGCATGTCGTAGACCATCGGGTACCAGATCGCTCCGGAGTACTGCAGCAGGTGTACGTCGATGTGCCCGAATCCGGCTGTGAGCATGTCCAAATCGACTGGCCGGGCATCGTTCATGTTGAAAACCGTTGTCGCGCCGTCCGAAACCACCAGTGCAGAGTCACCGATGGGGCCGTCGGCGGGGGCCCGCAGGGCGATCACCATGATGTCCAGGTCGCCTTTTGGTCCGGACACCCGGTGCTTGACCGAATCGCTGGTCTCAAAGAACCTGTGAAACCCTAAGCTTCGTAGCTCATTTCGAAGGTCGGGCACCGGATAGTCGGGTAGCAGTACCACCGCGTCCTTGTTGACGTGTGCGCTCAGATGCTTCGCGTCGTAGTGGTCTTTGTGCAGGTGCGAGACGTACAGGTAGTCGCAGTCGCCCAGGGTGTCCCAGTCCAGCCCGCTGTTGTCGGGGAATGGGAACCAGGACGCGAAGTAGGCCGGATTGACCCAGGGGTCGCACAGAATGCTGCCCGCATCG
The DNA here is from genome assembly GCA_003165155.1 of Mycobacterium sp. GTDB lineage: Bacteria > Actinomycetota > Actinomycetes > Mycobacteriales > Mycobacteriaceae > Mycobacterium. The sequence continues at coordinate 3,408 of PLSK01000086.1, forward strand.
GTCTGGATCAGGAAGCCTGCGTGGCCTACGCTCGTGACCTGCACAAATACCTTTCGAAGAACTTTTCGGATCGTTTCAAGCTTAGCCTGAGGCGGCACCTTCCCCTCTGAATCCCCTCTGAATCCCCTCTGCAGCGGCTCACAGCTCGGCGCACTAGGCTTGAAGGCTGTGGAACCGGTATACGGGGCTTGCATTCAACTTGCCCGCTCGATCTTTCGGGTACAGGGACTGAAGATCACTGTCTCGGGCATCGAGAACTTGCCGGCCAGCGGCGGCGCAGTTATTGCGATCAACCACACTAGCTACCTCGACTTCACCTTCGCCGGTTTGCCGACTTACCAGCAGGGCCTCGGGCGAAAAGTGCGATTCATGGCCAAGCAAGAAGTGTTCGACAGCAAAATCACCGGTCCGATCATGCGCAGCCTGCGCCACATCCCCGTGGATCGGCAAGACGGCGCCGCGTCCTACGAATCCGCTGTCAGGAATCTGAAGGACGGCGAGCTGGTCGGCGTCTACCCCGAAGCGACGATCAGCCGCAGCTTCGAGATCAAGGAATTCAAAGCGGGAGCGGCCCGGATGTCGATTGAGGCGGGGGTGCCGATCATCCCGCACATCGTCTGGGGTGCACAGCGGATCTGGACCAAAGGCCGCCCCAAGAACCTGTGGCGGCCGAAGGTGCCGATCACGGTGCTCGTCGGTGAACCGATTGAGCCGACGGTGGCACGGGCGGAATTGAATAGTCTGCTGCGCTCACGGATGCAGCATTTGCTGGAACGGGTACAAGAGCAGTACGGACCGCACCCGGCAGGTGAGTTCTGGGTGCCACACCGGCTGGGCGGCGGCGCTCCGTCGCTGGCCGAGGCAGCCCGCTTGGATGCCGAGGAGGCGGCGGTGCGCGCGGCGCACCGCGCGCAATCCGCAGGTCCGCCGGAGTTAGGTACTCATGGTTGAGCCGACCTTCCGCATGCTCGAGATCGCGTCCGCGCTCGGCGTCCTGGCCACCGGAACCCGGATCAGCTACGGCGGCGAGGAGAACATCCCCGAACGGGGCGGCGCCGTGATCGCCATCACCACGCCAGCTATGTCGACTTTCTGCCCGCCGCATTGGCTGTGCATCGTCGGCGCCGTCGGCTCAGATTCATGATCAAGGCCGAGATGGAGCAGGTGAAGGTGGTCAACTTCTTGATCAAGCGCTCCGGGACCATCCCAGTGGACCGAGACGCCGGCGCCGGGTCCTATGCGGTGGCCGTGCAGCGGCTACGCGACGGGGAGTTGGTCGGCGTCTACCCGGAGGCCACGATCAGCCGCAGCTTCGAGCTCAAGGGGTTCAAGACGGGTGCCGCCCGGATGGCCAGCGAAGCAGACGTCCCGATCATCCCGATGATCGTCTGGGGGGCCCAGCGGATCTGGACCAAGGACCACCCACGGCAGATAGGCCGCAACAACGTCCCGATCACGGTGCGGGTGGGTGAGCCGCTGCGGGCGACCGAGGACATCTCACGGACCGACGCCGCGCTACGCGAGTCGATGATCACGCTGCTGCACCGGGTGCAGGAGCGCTACGTGCACCCGCCCGGGGTGTACTGGGCGCCGAGCCGGCTCGGCGGTGGGGCGCCGACCTTGGCCGAGGCGGCTCAGATAGAAGCCGACGAGGCCGCCGCCAGGGCCACCGGCCGTACCCTGCGCCAGTCACGCAAGGCGATGTAGGGAAGGACTGTGGGGAAGGAGACGACACAGCCATGGCAGAGGCGCTGTACCGGTTGGGGGAGTGGATCATTCCGCCGGTCGTTGCGGTGCAAGGGACCCAGTTCACGTTCCATGGAATTGAGAACATTCCCGAGCGGGGCGGTGCTCTACTTGCCCAGAACCACACCAGCTACCTGGATCGGCTTCCCCCGTTGTTCGCGGTACGTGAGCGGGGCCGGCGGATGATCAAGCACGCCAGGCTGATTCCGGTGGACCGCAGGACGGGGCACGACGCTTTTGCGGTGGGTGTGCAGCGCCTGCGCGAGGGTGAACTCATCGGGATGCACCTCGAGGCCNNCCGCAACAAAGTTCCGATCACCGTGTCCGCCGGTCCGGCGCTTCCGCCGCCCGGCCAAAACCAGAGCGGATTGCATTGACGAGAACACGGCCGGCGCTTATCGCCTGCGACGTCGACGGCACCTTATTCGACGAAGATGAAACCATCACCCCACGTACCCGCGACGCGGTGCGGGCTGCTGTCGCGACGGGTGCGCAGTTCGTCGTCGCAACCGGCCGCCCGCCGCGCTGGATTCGGCCCGTCGTCGAAGCGCTCGGATTCGCGCCGATGGCGGTCTGCGCCAACGGCGCCGTGATCTACGATCCGGCGACCGACCGGGTGGTGGCGGCGCGCACCCTGCCGGTCGAGACGCTGGCCGAGTTGGCCGAGGTCGCCACGCGCGTTATCCCGGGCGTCGGCCTGGCCGTCGAGCGGATCGGCGATCGCGCCCATGACACTGCGACCCCCCAGTTCATCAGCTCGCCGGGCTACGAGCACGCATGGCTCAACCCGGACAACACCGAGGTGTCGAAAGAAGACCTCCTCAGCGCGCCGGCGATCAAGCTCCTGATTCGCAAGGCCGGTGCCCGCAGCTCCGATATGGCCGCCGAACTTGCCAAGCATGTCGGCATCGAGGGCGATATCACCTACTCCACCAACAACGGGCTAGTGGAGGTCGTACCGCTGGGCGTCAGCAAGGCTACCGGTGTCGAAGAGGTCGCCGGGCCGCTGGGGATCACCAGCGACGAGGTGGTGGCATTCGGCGACATGCCCAACGACATCCCGATGCTGTTGTGGGCCGGCCTTGGTGTGGCGATGGGCAATGCACATCCCGACGTGCTGGCCGTCGCCGACGAGGTCACCGCTTCCAACTCGGACGACGGGGTGGGACGGTTGCTGGAGCGTTGGTGGGGCTAACAGCGCCCGGGCCGGGGATGTGGGAGACTGCCCGCGTGCCCGCCTTCCGGCCCGACGCGTTCCTACCGGCGTGAAAACGGTAGTGCTATGACACAAGACCCGCCGGAACACGAGCAACCGACGCCGGCAGGCGGGAGCGTCCAATTCCAGGATCCGGCAACGACGAAGCCGCGCCCGCCGACCCCCGCCGAGTTGCGGGCGCGGGAAAAGTTCGCCAAAAAGCAGCAGGAGATGGAGGAGGCGCGGCTCGAGGCGGAAGCCAAGCGGCGCAAACAGAAGCGCACGCTGATCGGCGCCGCAGCCACCGTCGGGGTGGTGGGTGTGGTGGCGGGCCTCGGGTATTGGGCGTTGTCGGCGCCCACCGTTACCGCACAATGCGTCCAGGAGGACGCGAACGGCCAGCCGCTGGTCGTGCAGGACGAGTACTGCACCGGACACACCGCCGGCCTCGACGGCTTCTTCTTCTACGGCGGACATCAGTACCGCTACTACTACGGCAGCTCGGGGCCTGTGGGTTCGCGGCCCATCGGCGGAACGACAACCCTGCCCCAGGGCGCCACTGTTAAAACGAAGTCGGGCAGCACCATTGCGCGCGGCGGGCTCGGCGGCAAGTTCAGCAGGGGCAGCGGCTCGTGAAGCGCGCCAGGACGCAGCCCCGGCCGAACTGGCGGTCGATCGTCGAATCACAAGGATTGGTGTACGGGACGCCGGCCCGTGACGCCAGGGGCGCGGACCGGCCGTATTGGGACGAGTCGGTCTACTACGAATTCGAGATGGACGAGATCCTGGCGTTGGAAGCCGACGTCGAACTGCTGCATTCGATGTGCCTGAACGCCGTCGAGCAGGTGGTCCTGATGGAGCGCTACGCGGATTTCGGTCTGCCGGAATGGAGTTGGCAAGCGATCGCCGAATCGTGGCGCCGCTCCGACCCCCATGTCTACGGGCGCTTTGACCTGCGTTACGACGGGCGACGGCCGGCGGTGCTGCTGGAGTACAACGCGGACACACCGACCACACTGCTGGAAGCCGCAATCCTGCAGTGGTACTGGCTCAAGGATAAATTCCCCGGCGACGACCAGTGGAACTCGCTGCACGAACAGCTGGTCGACCGCTGGAAGCAGCTGCGGGATCTGTTGCCCAGCAACGAGCTGCACTTGAGCTGGTCGGGTGCGGAAGCAACTGGCGAGGATCAGATCACGACGACCTACATGCAGGAGACGGCGGCCGAGGCGGGTTTCCAAACCATCGGGTTGGTGATCGAGGACCTCGGTTGGGACCCTGCGCTGGAACGGTTCGTCGATCTCGAAGAGGCGCAGATCCACGCGATCTTCAAGCTGTACCCGTGGGAGTGGGTGCTCGACGATGACTTCGGCAGGAATGTGGCGACGAGCCTGCCGCAGACGGCGTGGATCGAGCCGCTGTGGAAGACGTTGCTGTCGAACAAGGCGATCCTGGCCGTCCTGTGGGAGATGTATCCGGGTCACCCGAACCTGCTGCCTGCATACATCGACGACCCGCACGAGCTCACCGAATACGTTCGCAAACCCAAGCTTGGTCGGGAAGGGGCGAACATTTCCATCGTCGGCGCTGGCATGGAGACCGCCACCGGCGGCGTCTACGGCGAAGAGGGGTTCGTGTACCAGCTGCTGGATCCGCTGCCGCAATTCGACGACATGCGACCAGCGCTGGGCGCGTGGATCGTCGGCGACTCGTCGGCCGGCCTCGGCATCCGCGAGACCGCCGGACTGGTGACCGACGACGGCGCCGCCTTTGTGCCACACAGGATCCCGCAGAAATGAAGTTCCGCTTGACATGAACCTCCGCTTTTAGATGAATGGAGTAACGATGACGACAAACATCGTGGCACTGAATTCGAGCTACTGGGACGCGGGCTATTTGAGTACGCTCGGTCGCGGTGCCGGAGCCATCTTCTTGTACGCGGTCGTTGGCCTTATGCTGATGCTGGTCGGGTTCTACGCGATCGACCTCACCACCCCGGGTCCGCTGCGCAAGATGGTCGACGCGGGGAAACCGAACGCAATCATCGTGTCCGCCGCGGGCATGGTGAGCATGGCCCTCATCGTGGTGCTGGCGATCTACTCGTCGTCGGGCAGGCTGGCGGAAGGCCTGTTAGGGTCAGCAGTCTTCGGGTTGGTGGGAATCGTCGCGCAGGTGCTGATGATGCGGATCGCGACAATGGTGATCGGCATCGACATGCACAAGTTGTTCGAGGGCAACGAGTTCAATTACGAGTCGCTCATGGTGGCCGCCGCGCAGTTCGCGCTCGGCGTCGTGGTGGCCGTCGCTATCCTCTGACGCCTCGCAGCGCCATTGGGGGGACCGTGGACGCGACCAGCGAGTCGGCGTCGATGGTGCGGGGTCGGTAGGCCAGCGTTGGCAGTCGCGCCGACATCACCGCGACTGCGTCTTTCATCGTTTCCGATAGGCCGGACAGGAATGCCCATTCGTGCTCATCGCAGCCGAAATAGGCGACGGTGTCGAAGGTTTCATGAAAGCGCTGCCACGACGAGCGCAGCGATTCGTTGCGCCATAGTGTCGGACAGCCGGCCTGGCTGACCACGACGCCCCCGATGTCGCGGCAGCTTTTGAGAAAGTCGAGCTCGTATAGCCGGTTGTGCTGCGCGGGCGCGGTTCGTTCATCGGGCAGGTCGACCACCACGATGTCGTAGGCGGTGGTGCAACGGTCCACGAATTCCTGTCCGTCGCAGTAATGCATGGTGATCGGACCGAAAGAACTTTCCGCTCTGCGCAATTCGTCCGTCGTGTAGCCATAGGGTAGATGTTGTGCGCTCATCCGTACCGCTTCGCGGTCGATGTCGACGTGATCGACGTGTGTCGCTCCCGCGGACACCGCCAGCTGGCTCACCACCCCTTCGCCGGATCCGATGACAAGCACCCGCTCGATCCTGTCTGCCAGCAGCAGCGCCGGTACCAGCAGCGCCTCGTGGTAGACGAGCTGACTGAACTCGGTGCTCTGACGTTCGCTGTCGCTGAACAANNGGTGATACCCGGCGCTAACGGCTCCACGATTTCGCGCCGCTCGAGGCCGAAATACACTGGCAGCGGCGGAAATCCGTTGAACGCCGCCGACGCGTAGCTTGCGGTGTAGGCGCCGGCGTCGAGGATTTCGACACGATCGCCGGGGCACAGCGTGACTGGAAGCGGATACCTTTGATAGAGCACGTCGTCGCCGTCGCATGTCGGCCCCGCGATGACCGCGTCGTCAACTGGGTCGCCGTCGCGGCCGGTCCGCAGCCGGTACCGGATGTACTCATTCTCGGTTTCCGCAAGACCGCCGTAACGCCCGATATCGAGGTACACCCAGCGTCGGCCGTCGGTACCGGCTCGCAGCGCTACTACCTCGCACCGGATCGTGCCAGCCGAACCAACGATCGCTCGCCCCGGTTCCACAACGAGTTGCGGTGGATGCGCGCCGAAGTAGCGTGTCAGCGCCGACTCGAGGGCATCGCGGATGGCTTCGAGTGCGGGCACGTTGCCCGCGTACGCGATCGGAAACCCACCTCCGACGTTGATCGTCGTGAGATCACCGAGTTCGTCAAAGATGGGCGCGGCACAACGTACCCCCACTTCCCATGCGGACGGCTCGAGTTGTTGCGACCCGACGTGAAAGGACACGGCCTCCGGGCGTAGTCCCAGCCGCCGGGCACCGTTCAGCAGCCGCACCGCTTCTTCGGGTGCGCAGCCGAACTTGTGTCCGAACGGCGTCACAGACGAGGGAAATGGTGGCGCGATGCGGCACTCCACACTCGCCGCGGGTGCGTGTTCCGCGATTGCCGTCACGCCCTGCTCGGTGTCGAAGGTGAAGCGGCGTACCCCTCGTGAGGCGGCCACAGCCGTCTGGGCAGGTTTCCGGATGGTGTTTCCGAACGCCAGGAGGCGGCCGTCGATGCCGGCGGAATCGCACGCGTCGATCTCGCCGACGGAAGCGACGTCGAACGCGACTCCTTCGGCCGCGAGCAGGCGCAGAATCGGTTCGGCCGGATTCGCCTTCACCGCGTAGCGGATCTGCGCGTCGGGCAAAGCGGCGCGCAGCGTTTGGAGGTTCTCGCGCACCCGATCGAGATCGATCGTCAGGTAGGGCGACTCGGGCACNNGCGTGACCTGGTAGCGAGAAGTGTTCGGCCGGCACCGTCGGGCCGCCGGGGGCCTGCGTCGCCAGTGGCGCACGGATGCCGTCGAGCACCTCGGTGATGTTTCCGGTGAGCCGCTCGAAGTTCAAGGTTCCATGCGCAAAGTTCTGCGTGATCTGCAGCGGCTCTTGTATTTCCGCGCTGGTAGGCAACCCGAGTGGACCACGTTCGTAGCCCTGTGACACCCAGGCGTCGTAGAGCGCGCCGGTGACCGGCTGCGTGCCGATGTCGGGCGACCAGT
>PLSK01000063.1:0-130 GCA_003165155.1 Mycobacterium sp.
TCGACCAGTTCGGGCGCAACCTGACGGCCGCCGCCATGGAAGGCAAGCTGGATCCCGTCATCGGCCGCGAGAAGGAAATCGAGCGGGTGATGCAGGTGCTGTCCCGCCGCACCAAGAACAACCCGGTGCT
>PLSK01000063.1:201-9946 GCA_003165155.1 Mycobacterium sp.
CCGCCGAGGGCGCGATCGACGCCGCGTCGATCCTCAAGCCCAAGCTGGCGCGCGGTGAGCTGCAGACAATCGGGGCCACCACGCTCGATGAATACCGCAAGTACATCGAAAAGGACGCCGCGCTGGAGCGCCGCTTCCAGCCGGTGCAGGTGGGGGAGCCGACGGTGGAGCACACCATCGCGATCCTCAAGGGTTTGCGGGACCGCTACGAGGCGCACCACCGGGTGTCCATCACCGATGGCGCTATTGCGGCCGCTGCGACCCTGGCCGACCGCTACATCAACGACCGGTTCCTGCCGGACAAGGCGATCGACCTGATCGACGAGGCCGGCGCGCGGATGCGGATCCGTCGGATGACCGCACCGCCAGACCTGCGTGAGTTCGACGAGAAGATAGCCGACGCCCGCCGGGAGAAGGAATCGGCTATCGACGCCCAGGACTTCGAGAAGGCGGCCAGCCTCCGCGACCGCGAGAAGCAGCTCGTGGCTCAGCGTGCGGAACGCGAGAAGCAATGGCGTTCAGGCGATCTCGATGTGGTAGCCGAGGTGGACGACAACGAGATCGCTGAGGTGCTGGGTAACTGGACCGGTATCCCGGTGTTCAAGCTGACCGAGGCCGAGACCACCCGGCTGTTGCGCATGGAAGACGAGCTGCATAGGCGGATCATCGGCCAGGAGGATGCCGTCAAGGCCGTCTCCAAGGCGATCCGCCGTACCCGGGCCGGGCTGAAGGACCCCAAGCGTCCGTCGGGTTCGTTCATCTTCGCCGGCCCCTCCGGGGTCGGTAAGACCGAACTGTCCAAGGCGCTGGCCAACTTCTTGTTCGGCGACGACGACGCGCTCATCCAGATCGACATGGGCGAGTTCCACGACAGGTTCACCGCGTCGCGACTGTTCGGTGCCCCGCCGGGATATGTCGGCTACGAGGAGGGCGGCCAGCTGACCGAGAAGGTGCGGCGCAAGCCGTTCTCGGTGGTGCTGTTCGACGAGATCGAGAAGGCGCACCAAGAGATCTACAACAGCCTGTTGCAGGTGCTCGAGGACGGCCGGCTCACCGACGGTCAGGGCCGCACGGTGGACTTCAAGAACACCGTGCTGATCTTCACGTCCAACCTCGGCACCTCCGACATCTCCAAGCCGGTCGGTTTGGGCTTCACCCAGGGCGGTGGCGCCAATGACTACGAGCGGATGAAGCAGAAGGTCAACGACGAGCTCAAGAAGCACTTCCGGCCGGAGTTCCTCAACCGCATCGACGACATCATCGTCTTCCACCAGTTGACTCGCGACGAGATCATCCAGATGGTCGACTTGATGATCGGCCGGGTCGGGAACCAGCTGCGGAGCAAGGACATGGCGATGGAGCTCACCGACAAGGCCAAGGCATTGCTGGCCAAGCGGGGCTTCGACCCGGTGCTGGGTGCGCGTCCGCTGCGACGCACCATCCAACGCGAGATCGAGGACCAGCTCTCCGAGAAGATCCTCTTCGACGAGATCGGGCCCGGTCAGGTCATCACCGTCGACGTGGACAACTGGGACGGCGGCGATGGTCCGGCCGAGGACGCGGTGTTCACATTTGCCGGCGCCCGCAAGCCGCCGACCGAGCCGGATCTGGCGACGGCCGGGGCAGGGTCTAGCTCGGAATAGGCGCCACGAGCGCGAACACCTGCTTGGCGATCCGCAGCACCCAGCTGGTGGCCGTGGGCCCGTGATCGCGGGGCCAGTTCAGCTGAAAGCTGACCACCCACGGCTGCTGCGTCTTGTCGACGGCATACCAGCTGAATGTCAGATTGCCCGGCAGGCCACCGGCTTTCGCGCCGATGTACGGCCAGACGCTCCGATCCAGCTGGATGCCCGGCACGGCGGAGAGGATTGTTCTGACTGGCGCGGCCGCGCCAACTGCGTCGGCTTGCAGCGCGGTGTGGACTCGGCAGATGTCTTGGGCGCTGCCGTACCACTCCGCGCCGTAGCTGGAGGCAGGCACGTGGGCACGCTCTGGATCGGGTTGGTATGGAGCGGAATTCACTTGCTGCAGCAACTGGGCACGGACTTGCGGGGACGCGTGCTGCCACTGGCTGCGCAGATCCGGTTCACCCCAGCCGATGGAGAACAGTTCGTACATCGTGGGGAAGGGGGTCATGCTGGCCGGGTCGTGGTGGCCGGCGGTAACGAGCGCTTGCTCGATAGCGTGGGTCCCCATCCTCTCAATCAGCATGTCGGTGGCCATGTTGTCGCTGGTGGCGATCATCTTCTCGGCAGCGGTGCGAACCGAAACATGCGCACCGGGAGCCAGCTCCAAGCCCGAAGAGCCCACAGCTTTGCCCTTTTCGGTGACGGTCAGCTGATCGTTCCAGGACACCGATCCGTCTTTGACGGCACCGGCCAGGGCGTGCAGTACGTATAACTTGAAAATCGATGCCAGGGGCAGAGATTCGTCGGTGTTGGTGCCCGCGACCGGGTTGCAGTGTCCGTTGTCGACCTTGGCGACCTGATAGGAGTAGCGGGCGCCGGTCTTGCTCAACACGGCATCGAGGTCGTGCCAGGAGGCGATCGACGGTGTTCCGGTGTCCAGGTCGAACCGATCGACCCGGCCGAGGTCGTCGGTGTGAATCCGGATGTCTTGGCGCGCGCCGTAGGAGGAGATGAGATGCAACGTGGCCGCACTGGCGACGACGTCCACCCCCTCGAGGGTGAAGGGACGATCCCACCACAGCCCTTCCATCGTGGTCTCGACCGAGTCGACCTGATCGGGAGCGGCGAGGGTGCGGACTCCCACCGGGCCGATTGGCCAGTCCGAGTTGAGCATGTCCAGGGTCTGCTGAGCACGCAGACCGGGCGGAGTCCGGGGGTCGATTGCCCGTCCCGGGTTCGCGGCGTTCGCCTGTGGGGAGGGAGACGACGTGCAACCCGGCGTCAGGGCGACCATCAGTGCCGCGCTCAATGCCACCGCGCGGTGACGAACTGAGCGCCGGCTACGCAGTCTGGTGGCTCCCCGCAACGCCGTTCCCCGCAACGTCGAGCACAACCTCGAACTCCAGCAGCGACGCGCCAGTCGCCACCGGATTGGCCCGCTGACCAGCATGGGCTTCGATGGCGGGTCCGTTCGCCCAGGCCTGGAATGCTTCATCGGACTCCCAGTGTGTCACGACGAAGTAGCGGTCTTCGCCCTTGACCGGACGCAGCAGCTGGAAGCCGAGAAAGCCCGGACTGTTCTCGACAGCGTGCGCGCGGTGGGCGAACCGCTTCTCCAATTCTGGGCCGGCATCCGCGGGTATCTCGATTGCGTTGATCTTCACCACAGCCATGGAGCTAGGCTACCGTGCCCGCCATGCCCATCGATCTGCTGACCCATCGCGGCGGCCGGGGTGAGCCGTTGATCCTGGTGCACGGCTTGATGGGCCGAGGTTCCACCTGGTCGCGTCAGATACCGTGGCTGACGCGGTTGGGCGCCGTGTACACCTACGACGCGTTGTGGCACCGGGGCCGTGAGGTCGACGACCCGCATCCGATCAGCACCGAACGCTTCGTGGCCGATCTGGCGGATGCGGTGGCTGCGTTGGGCACGCCGGCCCGGCTGGTCGGACATTCGATGGGCGCGCTGCACTCGTGGTGTCTGGCCGCGGAGCGTCCCGATCTGGTCTCGGCACTGGTGGTAGAGGATATGGCGCCGGACTTCCGTGGCCGCACCACCGGCCCGTGGGAGCCTTGGCTACATGCCCTTCCGGTCGAATTCGACTCGGCCGAACAAGTATTCGGTACATTCGGGCCCGTTGCGGGGCAGTACTTCCTGGAGGCGTTCGACCGCACCGCCACCGGATGGCGATTGCACGGTCACACATCGCGATGGATCCAGATCGCCGCGGAATGGGGCACCCGTGACTACTGGGCGCAGTGGCTGGCAGTACGGGCGCCGGCGCTGCTCATCGAGGCGGGCAATTCGGTCGCGCCGCCGGGCCAGATGAGCGCGATGACCAAAACCGACTCTCCGACAAGATATTTGCACGTGCCCGAAGCGGGTCACCTGATTCACGACGAGGCGCCCCAGGTATACCGGCAGGCGGTCGAATCCTTCTTGATGGCGCCTCCTCCGAGTGCCTGAGCAACGCTCAAGCGTTCGATTCCCCGTACTTTGGCCGCGACAAGCTGTCCACTATCTGATAAATTCTTCAATTGTTCAGCTATAGGAACATTGGAGTCTTCAGGAGATCTTTCGTGTCGGAGCCGCTGTACAAGGTCAAGGGCGATTTCTTCAAGACGTTGGGGCATCCGGCGCGGATCAGGGTTCTTGAGCTTCTCGTGGCGGGCGACAAGTCGGTCGCTGAGCTGTTGCCCGAAGTCGGGCTGGAATCGTCGAATCTTTCCCAGCAGCTGGGCGTTCTGCGCCGGGCCGGCGTGGTTGACGCGCAAAGAGACGGCAACACGATGATCTACTCGATCGCCTCGCCGGATATCGCGGAGTTGCTGCTGGTGGCACGCAAGGTTCTTACCGGGGTGCTCAGCGACCGCGTGGCAGTGTTGGAGGACCTACGTGCCGGCGGCGCGGAGTGACGTCCATGGGGTGGATCGGCAAAGTCTTCAGGATCGGTCGGATCGTCGAGCGCGCGGCACCTGCACCCCAACCGTTGATGAAACCTCCTGCAGGAGTGCATGGTTCGCTTCAGATCCGGCACATCGACGCGGGTTCGTGCAATGGATGTGAGGTGGAGATCTCGGGCGCATTCGGACCGGTCTATGACGCCGAGCGGTTCGGCGCGCGGCTGGTGGCCTCCCCGCGCCACGCGGACGCGCTGCTGGTGACCGGCGTCGTGACGCACAACATGGTCGGCCCGTTGCGCAACACGATCGACGCCACCCCGCAGCCGCGCGCGGTGATCGCCTGTGGCGACTGCGCCCTGAACCGGGGGGTCTTTAAGGATGCCTATGGCGTGGTCGGCGCCGTCGACGAGGTGGTGCCCGTCGACGTGGAAATTGCGGGGTGCCCGCCGACGCCGAGCCAGATCATCGCGGCCCTGCGAGCGGTGACTGGTAAGTGACCGCAGAACTAACGGGCATTGCGGTATCAGAGCTACAACTGTTGCCGCGCAATGACTTTAGATCAATTGTAGCCGGTGCGCTGACTTCGTTGGTCGGGGCGATCGGGGTGTGGGCGGGCGTGCTGGGGATGTTCGGCGCGGTTCGCGCAGTCCACATCGGATGGTTACTCCCCCTTTCGGGCGTGCAGCTGGACGTCGATCCGCTTGGCGGATTCTTTATGGCGCTCGTAGGGGCTGTTGCGGTCGCAGTCGGGCCGTATGTGATCGGCTATGCCCGCCACGGTCATCTGGGACGGGTCACCCTGACCGTATTGCCGATGTTCGTCGCGGCGATGCTGCTAGTGCCCGCCGCGGGGTCGGTAACCACATTCCTGCTGGCGTGGGAGTTGATGGCGGTCGCGTCGCTGGTTTTAGTGCTGGCCGGGCACACTCGCGCGCAGGTTCGCCCCGCCGCATTGGTCTATGCGGTGATGACCCAGTTGGGGTTCGCGGCGATCCTAGTCGGGCTGATGGTGTTGTCGGCTGCCGGCGGCGCCGACCGGTTTTCTGACTTGCACCGGATACCGCAGGGTGCCTGCACCGCAGTCTTCCTGCTGACGGTGGCGGGGTTTGGGTCGAAGGCCGGACTGGTGCCGCTGCACGCCTGGTTGCCACGTGCCCACCCGGAGGCGCCCAGCCCGGTATCGGCGCTAATGAGCGCGGCGATGGTCAACCTGGGGATCTATGGCATCTGCCGTGTCGATCTGCAGCTACTGGGGCCGGGTCCGCGCTGGTGGGGCCTCACCTTGATGCTTGTCGGTGTGGTGTCGGCGCTCTATGGCGTGGTGCAGGCTTCGGTGGCCACGGACCTTAAACGGCTGCTTGCCTATTCGACAACCGAGAACCTTGGATTGATCTCGCTGGCATTGGGAGCTGCGACGCTATTCGCGGCCTCNNGGGACCTCGACCGGCTGGGCGGCCTGGCCCGCAGGATGCCGGCGACCACCACCCTGTTCGGGGTCGCCGCGCTTGGGGCGTGTGGGCTTCCCCTGGGCGCGGGGTTCGTCAGCGAGTGGCTGTTGGTCCAGTCGCTGATCCACACGGCTCCCGGGCACGGCACCCTGTTGGCCTTGACCACCCCACTGGCGGTAGGCGCGGTAGCGCTCACCACTGGCCTGGGGGTAGCGGCGATGGTCAAGGCATTCGGGATCGGATTCCTGGCGCGGCCGCGTAGCCAGGAGGCCGCCGGGGCCCGCGAGGTACCGGGCACCATGCTGGCTGGTATGGCCATCGCGGCCACCGGCTGTCTGGTGCTGGCGGTAGCGCCCTCGGTCGTCGCGCCGGCTCTGCATAGGGTGATCGCCACGCTCCCCGCGGCCAGGACGGCGGAGTTCATCGATCTCGGCGCCGTGGTGCGGCTGCCCGGCCTGCAGGGGTCGATCGCACCCGGGGTGATCGCGGTCGGTGTCGTGGTGGCCGCACTTACCGCGGCCGCGCTCGCGCGTTGGCGTCAGTGGCGGCGCCCGGCACCCGCAACATTGCCGCTATGGGCCTGTGGCGCAGATGATCTCACCGCACGCATGCAGTACACGGCGACGTCCTTCGCGGAACCGCTGCAACGGGTCTTCGCTGACGTACTGCGACCCGACACCGATATCGAGGTCACTCAGACGCCCGAGTCGCACTATCTGGCCGACAAGATCACCTACCGCGCCACAATCGCCGACGCGATCGAGGAACGCTTCTACACGCCGGTGATCCAGCTGGTGGCAGCCGCGGCGGAAACGATGCGGCGCGCTCATACCGGCAGCGTGCACCTGTACCTGGCCTACGGTGCGCTCGGTGTGCTGACCGTCCTGGTGGTCGCCCGGTGAACGTGCTGTCCTACGTCGCGGGCGCGGTGCAGATCGGCACCGTGATGGCCGGGGCGCCGCTGGTAGTCGGCCTCACCCGGCAGGTGCGCGCACGCTGGGAGGGCCGCGCCGGCGGCGGTGTCCTGCAGCCGTGGCGCGACATAATCAAACAGCTTGGCAAACAACAGATCACCCCGATTGGCACGACGGTCGTCTTCGCGGCCGCGCCTGCTATTGTCGCCGGATCGACGTTGCTGATCGCCGCGATCGCACCGCTGGTCGCGACGGGTTCACCGCTGGATGGCAGCGCCGACCTGTTCGCCGTGGTCGGCCTGCTGTTCGTGGGCACCGTTGCGTTGACGCTGGCCGGCATCGACACCGGCACCTCGTTCGGCGGCATGGGCGCCAGCCGTGCGATCACCATCGCCGCGCTGGTTGAACCCACCATTCTGCTTGCGGTGTTCGCGCTGTCCATTCCGGCGGGATCGGCCAATTTCGGCGCCTTGGTGGCGCACACCATCACCCACCCCGGGCAGGTGGTCTCGCTGGCCGCGGTGCTGGCGTTCGCCGCGCTGGTGATCGTGATCGTCGCCGAAACCGGGCGACTGCCGGTCGACAACCCGTCCACCCATCTCGAGCTGACCATGGTGCACGAGGCGATGGTCCTCGAATACGCCGGTCCGCGCCTGGCGCTCGTCGAGTGGGCGGCCGGCATGCGACTGACGGTGCTGCTCGCACTGCTGGCAAACCTGTTCGGGCCGTGGGGAATCGCCGGCAGCCGGCCCAGCGTGGTGGACATCGTCGTCGGCGTCGCAGCAGTGGCAGCCAAGGTCGCCGTGCTGGCCGGGCTGCTCGCAACTGTCGAGGTGTTCGTCGCCAAGCTGCGGCTGTTCCGGGTTCCCGAACTGCTGGCCGGGTCATTTCTACTGGCTCTGCTCGCGGTCACCGCCGCCAACTTCTTCACGGTGCAGGCATGACATACAACAGCTTCGCGGTACTGGTCGACCTGGCCGCCGGTGGGCTGATCTTGTCAGCCGTGCTGATCGTCTGGCGCCGTGACCTGACCGCCATCACCCGGCTGCTGGCGTGGCAGGGCGCCGCGCTGGCGGCCATCCCCATCCTGCGCGGGGTGTACGACGGCGACGCCGCGCTCATCGGTGTCGGTCTAGCCGTGCTGGTGTTGCGGGCTGTGGTGCTTCCGCAGTCGCTGGCCCGCGCAGTCGGCGCCGAGCCGCGATCCCAGCGCGAGGCCACCCCGTTGGTGAACACCGCCACATCGCTTCTGATCACCGCCGTACTGACGCTCGCCGCTTTCGCCGCCACCCGGGAATTGGTGAAGCTGCAGCCTGCGGCCACGACCACCGCGGTCCCGGCTGCCACCGCGGTGGTGCTCATCGCATTGTTCGTGATGGTTACGCGCCGTCACGCGGTGTCACAGGCGGCGGGATTCCTCATGCTGGACAACGGAATCGCGGCGACCGCATTCCTGCTCACCGCGGGGGTGCCGCTGATCGTTGAGCTCGGTGCCTCCCTGGACGTGCTGTTCGCCGTCATCGTGATCGGTGTTCTGACGGGCCGGCTTTCGCGCGCTTTCGGCGGCGCCGACCTGGATGCGTTGCAGGAGTTGCACGACTGATGACCGGTTTACTGCTGGCCGCGATCCTGACGCCGATCGGTGCGTCCATTGTCACTCTGATCGGGGGGTGGCGCCGCGCGACCGCCACAGTGATTGTTCTCTCAGCGCTGACGGTGCTCGGGTGTGGGGCGGCGCTGGGGTTGCGTGTCGGAGCAGGGACCCGGTTCGCGTTGGGCGGGCTGCTCCGCGTCGATGCGCTCACCGTCACCATGCTGATCGTCATCGGAATCGTTGCCACGCTCGCCTCCTGGGCCAGCATCGGCTATCTCGATGCCGAACTCGCTGACGGCCACACCGACGCACGCAGCGCCCGGGTGTACGGGTCACTGACGGCGGCTTTCCTGGCTGCGATGGTTGTTGCGGTGTGTGCCAACAACATCGGAGTGATCTGGGTCGCGATCGAAGCAACAACGGTGATCACCGCCTTTCTGGTAGGGCATCGCCGCACCCGCACAGCACTGGAAGCGACCTGGAAATACGTCGTGATCTGCTCGGTCGGCATCGCGATCGCATTTCTGGGTACCGTGCTGCTGTACTACGCCGTCGAGCATGCCGGCGCCCCGGCCACCGAAGCCCTGAACCTCGACGTGCTCACCGCGTACGCGGGCAGGTTGGATCCGGGCATCGCGCGGTTGGCGGGCGGGCTGCTGCTGATCGGTTACGGCGCCAAGGCCGGCCTGTTTCCATTCCACACCTGGTTGGCCGACGCTCACAGCCAGGCACCGGCACCCGTGTCGGCATTGATGAGCGGGGTGCTGCTGTCAGTGGCATTTTCGGTATTGATCCGCATCAAACCAGTCATCGACTGTGCCACCGGGCCCGCTTACATGAGGTCGGGGCTGCTGATAGTCGGTCTGGCGACGCTGCTGATCGCCGCCCTGATGCTCACCGTCACACCCGACATCAAACGCATGCTCGCCTACTCCTCGATGGAGAACATGGGCCTGATCGCGATTGCCGCAGCCGCCGGGACCACGTTGGCGATCGCTGCGCTGCTGTTGCACGTGCTCGCGCACGGGATCGGTAAGACGGTGCTGTTCTTGGCCAGCGGTCAGCTGCAGGCCGCGCACAACTCCACCGCTATCGCCGACATCACCGCGGTGCTGCGGCGTTCACGCCTGCTCGGTGGGTCGCTTGCCATAGGCGTCATTGTGCTGCTCGGGCTGCCACCTTTTGCGATGTTCGCCAGCGAACTGGCCATCGCCCGCTCGCTCGCCGACGCCCGGCTCAGCTGGGCCCTCGGTGTGG
>PLSK01000063.1:10010-12977 GCA_003165155.1 Mycobacterium sp.
ACGCCATGAGCCGTAACATGATGCGCCACAGGCTATCGCAGGACGAGCTGGCCGAAGAGGCAGAAGACCTGCTAAGCAACGGATTTCGCCTGGGTCTGGTGGCAGCGCACGACGACAACGATAGCTTCCGCGTCGTCTATTTGTTCCTGGCCGGCTGGCCCGATCGCCGCGTCGAACTTGAATATGTTGTGTCCAAGGATGATCCGGCAGTGCGCTCGCTGGCATATCTGTCGTTTGCGGCCAGCCGATTCGAGCGCGAAATGGCAGACCTGTACGGGATCCGGCCTGTCGGGCACCCCAAACTGCGGCCACTGGTGCGCCACGAACACTGGCCCGAGGACTGGTATCCGATGCGCAGCAATGCCGCAACCGCACCCGAATTCGCAGGCGTCGGCCGTTTCCCGTTCGTCCCCGTCGAGGGGCACGGGGTATATGAGATCCCGGTCGGCCCCGTGCACGCCGGACTGATCGAACCCGGCCACTTCCGCTTCTCCGTCGCCGGCGAAACAGTGCTGCGACTCAAGGCCCGACTGTGGTTCGTCCACCGCGGCCTGGAAAAGCTGTTCCACGGCCGGCCGGCCGGCGGCGCAGCCGAATTGGCCGAACGGATCAGCGGCGATACCTCCGTCGCCCACGCGCTCGCCCACAGCCTCGCCGTCGAAGACGCGCTCGGGATCGAACTCCCCGACGAGGTACACCGACTCCGGGCCATGCTCGTCGAGCTCGAAAGGCTCTACAACCACGTCACCGACCTGGGTGCGCTGGCCAACGATGTCGGATTCGCACTCGCCAACGCGCACGCTCAACGCATCCGCGAACGACTATTGCGGCTCAACGCCTCCGTCACCGGACATCGGCTGCTGCGCGGCGCCATCAGCCCCGGCGCGGCCACACTTCGGGCGCTACCCGACGTCGCACAGCTGAGGTCCATCGCGGCCGACGTGGCCGAGGTCGCCCAGCTGACGCTGCAGAACGGCGTGGTGTACGACCGGTTCGCCGGGACAGCCGTCCTGTACCCGCAAGACGCGCACGGCCTCGGCTGCCTGGGATATGTCGCACGCGCCAGCGGCGTGCGCACTGACGCCCGACTCGAACATCCGACCACCGCGCTGCCCGTCAACGAGATCGGCTCGGCTGCCGGTGACGTACTCGCCCGCTACACGCTGCGGCGAGACGAATTTGCCGCCGCCATCGTGTTGGTCTGCCATCTAATCGAATCACATTCCGGTCCTACCGAATACGCCAAACCTCTACCTTCCCCGGACGGCGCCCGCACCGGCATCGGTATCGTCGAAGGGTGGCGCGGCACCATAGTCCACCGCGTCGAAGTCGACGCCGCCAATCGCATCACCCGCGCCAAAATCGTGGACCCGTCCTGGTTCAACTGGCCCGCGCTGCCCGTCGCGATGGCCGACACCATCGTCCCCGACTTCCCGCTGGCCAACAAAAGCTTCAACCAGTCCTACGCCGGCAACGACCTCTGATCAGCCGACCGTCAGCCCTCGCCCGGCAATGCGAACAGGCCATCTAACGTCCTGGTCACCAGGCCGTCGGCGAGCAACGAGTCAAGTGCCCGGTCGCGCTGCTGGGCATCCGTGAGCCAAACCACGTCCAGCTGGCTCCGGGTTACCGGAAAATCGTTGAGGCGCAATATATCTAGCAATAGACCCCGAACCTGGCGGTCGGTTCCCGCGTAGGTTTGAACACGGCGCGCCGGGCCCAGCGCCGGGGGATAACCCGCATGCCGCCAGGCGCACTCGCTAAGTGGGCATAACCCGCATCGTGGTGTGCGCGCCGTACAGACGATCGCCCCTAACTCCATCAGCGCCACCGAAAAATGCGGTGCAACTTCGTCGTTCGGCAACAGTGCCGCGACGTCTTCGTGGTCGCGGGTGGCCGACGGAGAACCGGCATCAGCCAGGCCGTAGACGGCGCGGGCCACCACTCGA
The DNA here is from genome assembly GCA_003165155.1 of Mycobacterium sp. Lineage (GTDB taxonomy): Bacteria > Actinomycetota > Actinomycetes > Mycobacteriales > Mycobacteriaceae > Mycobacterium. The sequence goes on from PLSK01000063.1 coordinate 11,960, forward strand.
CGGACGTTGGTGTCGACCACCGGCACGCGCTGACCGTAGGCGAAGCACGCGACGGCCCGTGCCGTGTAGCTGCCGACGCCCGGCAACGTCAGCAGGGTGTCGACGTCGTCGGGAACCACGTCCCCGTAGTGGCGCGCTATGACGGTTGCGCACTCGTGCAATCGTTTGGCCCGCCGCGGATAGCCCAGCTTGCCCCAGGCGCGCAGCACGTCGGCGGCGCTGGCCGCGGCGGTGGCCGAAGGCGTGGGCCAGCGTCGCACCCAATCCGGCCAGATCGGCAGCACCCGCGTCACCGGCGTCTGTTGCAGCATGAACTCACTGACCAGGATCTGCCACGCGCTGACTCCGGGTTCTCGCCAAGGCAGATCACGCCGCGATCGGTCGTACCACTCCAGAAGTTCATCCGCCGGGATGTGCGTTCGGCTAGCCATCGGCGGCTGAGGCGCAGCACAATAAGTACCATGCCCAATACCAATCCGGTAACCGCGTGGAAAGCACTCAAAGAGGGTAACGAGCGATTCGTCACCGGCAAGCCGCAGCATCCCAGCCAGAGCGTCGCGCATCGGGCCAAGCTGGCCACGGGTCAGAAGCCCACCGCGGTTTTGTTCGGCTGTGCGGACAGCCGGGTGGCCGCCGAGCTCATCTTCGATCAGGGCCTGGGTGACATGTTCGTGGTCCGCACCGCCGGGCAGGCCATCGACTCGGCAGTGTTGGGCTCCATCGAGTTCGCGGTAACGGTGCTCAACGTGCCGCTCATCGTCGTGCTGGGCCACGACAGCTGCGGCGCCGTCAAGGCGGCTCTGAACGCACTCGACGAGGGCGTGATACCAGGTGGTTTCGTGCGGGACGTGGTGGAGCGGGTCGCACCGTCGATCCTGATGGGCCGCCGCGACGGCTTGAGCCGCATCGACGAGTTTGAGGCACGGCATGTGCGCGAGACGGTGGCACAGCTCCTGGAGCGCTCGACGGCCATCGCCGAACGGGTGGCTGCGGGCACCCTGGCGGTGGCGGGCCTCAC
>PLSK01000103.1 GCA_003165155.1 Mycobacterium sp.
AGCACCGGATGACGCCCCGGCAGCACGGCCACCGAAGTGCCGACCTTCAACCGGATTGTGCGGGCGAGTGCGTAGGCCATCCCGACCATGGGGTCCACCGCGGGGGAGTAAACGAGCTCCGAGAACCACAACGAGTCGACCCAGCTGGTCTCCAGGTGGTCGACGATGCCGGCGAGCTGATCCGGAGCCGTGTCCGCGCCCAGCCCGATACCGAAGCGAACCTTCACTCGCGTCTAGCCCACTTTTTTGAGGGTGTAGTGGGCACTCGTCCGGTTCGGGTCGGCCGCGAGCCTGTCGACCTCTTGCCGGATCGGATCGACCGCGCCGCCGAACGCGCCGGGGCACCCTTCGGGGCACCTGACTTCCCACCACCCGTCCGACTGGTGGGACGGCCACGCGCCCAGCTGGCCGCCCCTCTGGCGATAGCCGATCTGGGTGGAAAACTTGAGCAGGTTACCGATGTGATGTTGCGCCGGGCAGAAGAGCGATACGTCAATACCGAGTTGCTCTGTTTCGTTCATGGCTGCCATTCTGCGCTGTCCGACGTGGCGGAGTTCGCCCACCGCCGGGCGACTGGCACCCGGTGGCGGCGACAAAACGACTCTGGCCACAGTCGAAGGTCGAAACATCTTCTGTACCAATATTGTCGACCGTTCGCTATCCTTCATATCGGTGCTGCTTCGGACCGGCACGCTACTGGCGGCCTTGCTAACGCCAAGAAGAATGGAAGGGAATCGAATGCCCTCACCTCGCTGGCTGGCCAGACTTACCATCCCCGTGATGGCTGGCGCTGCCCTGGTAAGTAGCGCTCCGATNNGTCATCGGCGTGGCGCACCTCGTCTGCTACGACCTCACCTGGGGTTGGGCGCCGCAGCAGATCGCCGACGACGTCCACGCCACCATGACCCCCAAGGGCATGTCGTTGTTAGACGTCGGATCCATCGTCAACGCCGCACACTCGACCTATTGCCCCGGCAATGTGTGCGACGCCCCTCAACTTTGCACATAACGGTGTCCACGATCGCGTTCCAACCCGCCCCTTTTCAAGCCACCTACGGAGCCTCGAAGGCCTTCGTGCTGTCGTTCAGCCAGGCCCTGTGGGCTGAGACGCGGGGATCGGCGGTGACGGTGAGCGCCCTGTGTCCGGGGCCCACCCGCACCGGGTTCGTCGATGCGCTTGGCTCCGACGTCTCGCACACCCCGATCTATCGACGTCTCGCCGAACCCGAACCGATCGTCGTCGCCGGGCTGCGCGCCCTCGATCGCGGCCGGCCGGTGGCCGTCCCGGGCCTGCGCAATCGGATCCTGGCCAACTCCGGGCGATTCGCGCCCGGATGGGTTACGGCCCTGCTCGCCGGGAGGATGCTGCGGCCCTCAAAAGCAACCGAAGGATCAGAGGCCAGCCGACTGGCTGTCAGGTGAGAACCTTTTGGGCAACATGAGCAGAGCGGCGATCAGGAAGCAGAGCGCCCCGACGAAGGTGCCCACGTTGGCCAGCGGGGCGTCTTCAGTGATCCCTCTCTTGGTGATGAAGGCGCCGACTGCAGAGGCGGCGAAGGCGATGCAGCCGATCATGTTGATCCACGCTGCCAACCACTCGCGTGATTTCGGTTGAACGAGCCCGACCGTCAGGGTGACTGCCAACACCCCCAGTGCGCCGCTAGCCAGGAAAGCGATCGAACCCTGCGCATCCGGCCACCACACGAACCGCTGGCGGGCGGGTATTCGATGCGCCAATAGCGCCGCGCCGGTGCTGACGTTGAAGCGCACGGTGCCAACGAACTGTATTGCCGCCGAAATGAATTCAAGTCTGATCGATGGCGTTTTCCACTGCCGAATTTGCGACGGCCGGCTGAGGAGCAGCTGGACAAGCGCCGCGACGGTGAAAAACCAAGAGCCCACGAAGCACAGCAGATTGGTGGCGCCCGCGCCGCCGACCATGGCGAATCCCGGAGCCGTACCGATCGCGAACAAAGACGAACCGATCGCGAACGACCAGCACTGGCGCCGTAGCAGCTCAGTTTTGAGCAAGATGTCGATAATCTCTGAATCCTAGGCAGTCCGTCGGCGCCGCATCACATAACCCCGTCCGACATCGTTCGTTCATCTCGACGGCTCCGAGATATCGCTCCATTGCCAGGTTTTGATACTCACCAGGCAATGCGCAGCCGGGACCGGTACCGTTTCATCTTGCTTTGATTGGTTCAAGGTCCGTTCGCCACGAAAGAGAACAATGCAGCCTGGTGGATTTCTATCGCGCGTTCGAACGAGGGCCTGACCGTGCAGACAAGTACAGAACCCGCACCGCCGGTTCCCGCGGTCGGCCCCCGCGAAGCGGTTCGAGCCGTTCGGCTGGCGGTCGTGGTCGGCGCGCTCGGCGTCGTATTCGGCGATATCGGGACCAGTCCGATCTACACCATCCAGACGGTATTCGACCCCAGCGACCCGCACCCCGTGCCGCTCAGCCCCGACAACATCTACGGCGTCGTGTCACTGATCTTCTGGGCGGTGATGATCATCGTCACTCTGACCTACGTCACCCTGGTGATGCACGCCGACAACGATGGCGAGGGCGGCATCATGGCGCTCATCACGCTGCTGCGTCGTTGGGGCGGGGGACACGGCCGTCGGACCCTCGCCACGCTGGCCGCGCTGGGTATCTTTGGTGCCGCGCTGTTCTTCGGCGACAGCATGATCACCCCCGCGATGTCGGTGCTGTCGGCGGTTGAGGGCCTCAAGGTCGTTGAGCCATCTCTCGCGGAATGGATCGTCCCGATCACCGCGGTAATCATCTTGGTGTTGTTCACGGTTCAGCGCTACGGTACGAACGCCGTCGGTCGGCTGTTCGGTCCGGTGATGATTATCTGGTTCGTCTCGATCGGCGCCTGCGGTGTGAAGGGCATCCTGGGCCATCCACAAATCCTCCAGGCGCTCTCGCCGACCTATGCGTTGACGTTCATGTTCGGGCACTTCGACATTGCGTTCTTCGCACTCGCCGCAGTCGTGCTCTCGGTCACCGGCGCGGAGGCGCTGTACGCCGACATGGGTCATTTCGGTCGGCGGGCCATCACTCGGGGCTGGCTCTTCCTCGTGCTTCCCGCCTGCGTTCTCAACTATCTCGGTCAGGGGGCGCTGGTCCTCGGCGACGAGTCCGCGGTGAGCGCCCCGTTCTTTTTGCTCACCCCGAACTGGGCACAGTTGCCCATGGTGCTATTGGCAACCGCCGCAACGGTTATCGCATCTCAGGCGGTGATCACCGGGGCCTACTCGGTGGCCTCGGCAGCCGCTCGCCTCGGCTATCTGCCGAGATTGCGGATAACGCACACCTCGGAGTCGACGATAGGCCAGATCTACGTGCCGTGGATCAACAGTTTGCTGATGGTCGCGGTGCTCATTCTGGTGTTCGCCTTCCGCAGTTCGGCGTCGCTGGCCTACGCGTTCGGTATGGCGGTCACCGGCACGATCACCATCACCACGCTGCTGTTCTTTTACATCGCCCGGACGAGGTGGAAGACGCCGCTGTGGCTGGTCGTGATCGGTGCGGGCGCTCTGCTGCTGGTGGATCTGATGTTCCTGGCGGCGAACCTGACCAAACTGGTCCACGGGGCGTGGCTGCCGCTGCTCATCGCCGTGATTGCGTTCACCGTGATGACGACCTGGCAGCGCGGGCAAGAGATCGTCACACGGGCTCGGACGCAGGCCGAAGGACCGCTGCGCGAGTTCATCGATGAGCTCACCGACGGCCATCCAGCACTACAGCGAGTCCCCGGCACGGCGGTATTCCTCAACCGCGGCAAAGAGACCGTGCCCCTGGCGATGCGGGCCAACGTCGAGCACAATCGCGTGCTGCATGAGCACGTGATCATCATGGCGATCGACACCCTGCCATGCCCACGCGTACCCGACTCCGAGCGGACGGAAATCGATGATCTGGGCTATGCCGAGGACGGGATCTTCCACCTCACGGCGCGCTTCGGGTACATGGACAAGCCGGACGTTCTTGGCGTGCTCCACCTGTTGTCCCCGGAGCAGACTGAAGGCGCGATCGCGATCGAGGACGCTTCCTACTTTCTGTCCAAGCTCGAACTGACCAAGGGTACGGCGCCGAATATGGCGCGATGGCGAAAACAGCTGTTCATCGCGACCTCTTACATCACGGCAGACGCCGCCGATTACTTCGGACTGCCACCTGACCGCACGGTGGTCATGGGTTCGCGGATNNACAAACCGGGAGTCGATCACCTCACCCCCGTCGCCGTGGTACACGCGATATTGCTCCGTAGCCTCGGTTGTTTGGGTGACCTTGATCCATTTGCCAGACCTGGGATCTTGGAGCATGTCGCCCTCTTGGATGTCCGACAGGGGCACCTGTTCTGTTGCATGTTCCGAACTCATGGTCCTCCCGGATTGTCGCGGGCGGGTCGGGGCGATAGCTTGACGATTCTCTCACCGGTGGCCGCGGTCAATGGCAGATTTTCGGCGTCTTAAGCTGGCTCGGTGGACGTCTATGCCAGGAACAACATCAAGGTTGTTGGTGCCGGCGGTGCCGTCGATGGGCCTCTTATCGTCCTTGCGCATGGCTTCGGCTGCGATCAGCAGCTGTGGTGTCTTGTCGTCGACCGTCTGAAGAGCGAGTTTCGCCTGCTGCTCATCGACCACGTCGGTTCTGGTGAGTCCGATCCGGCTTCCTGGGACGCCCAGAAGTACTCGTCGCTGGCCGGATACGCCGCCGACGTCGTAGACATCGTGATCGACGAACTCCTCGAATCGTTGGAGCTGAATTACCTGGGCTGGTCGCACGCGATGGCACCCGTCATCATGGGAACCCCGGATCGCCCCGAGCTGCAGGACGAATTGGCGGAGACCTTCTGCCGAAACAACCCCGCGCATACTCGCGTTTTCGCGCGCGCCACGTTCTTGTCCGACAACCGCAACGACCTCGCTCGGATATCTGTGCCCACGCTGGTCATCGAATGCGCGCAGGACGCCATCGCTCCACGCGAGGTCGGCGCCTTTGTGCACGAACGCATCCCGGGCAGTCGACTTGTCACCGTGGATGCGACGGGCCATTGCCCGCAGGTGAGTGCCCCGGACGCCACCGCGTCGGCCATCGCTGATTTCGTCCGGTCGACGCGACCATAGACGTGACCGGCGACGTGACCAAGGTCAGCCTGGAGGACTTCTGGGAAAACGGCCCCTGCGGTCATCTCATCGCGGAGCTCGACGGTCGAATCGTCCGCGTCAACGCCACCTTGCTCCGGTGGTTGGGTTATGACCGAAATGCATTGCAGGGAAGATTGTTCAGCGACCTGTTCACCGTGGGGGGCCGCATCCACTACGACACTCATTTCGTGCCGCTGCTACGCATGAGCGGCGAGCTCAATGGCGTCACGCTGGACCTCGTTACGGCCGACGGTGCGCGGCTGCCAATGTTTCTCACCGCCAACATCAAGACAGACGCCGCCGGCCAGCCAGAATTGTTGCGAATCACGGCCGTCGATGCCGCCGACAGGCGCTCCTACGAACGAGAGCTCCTGGAGGAGCGGCGGCGGGTCGAGACCGAGCACGCGCGTGTGCTGGCATTCGCCGAGACACTGCGACGCTCGCTACTCCCGCCGGTGCTGTCACCTCCCGCCGGATTGGACGCTTCCGCTTGCTACTTCCCCGCGTCGGAAGACGATGTAGGCGGCGATTTCTACGACCTGTTCCCGCTGTCGCGCACCAAGTGGGGCTTCTTCCTCGGTGATGTCTCGGGCAAAGGGGTCGACGCCGCGGTGGTTACCGGACTCACCAGGTACGCCCTGCGCGCAGCTGCCGTATCCGACGACGATCCCGTGCAGGTGCTGCACAATCTGCACTCGGTGCTGGGTCAGAAGCTCGGTGTCCAGCATGATCGGTTCTGCACCGTGGTCTATGGCAATTTAACCAAGCGGAACAACGGATTTGATGTCGAGCTTGCCAGCGGAGGCCACCTGCCCCCATTGCTGCTCGGCGCAGATTTCAGCGCCAACTACGTGGACAGCGTCGGTGGCCACGCCGTCGGCCTGATTGCCGCACCGCACTTCGTTGCCAGCCGGTTCCACCTCGCGCCCGGCGACACACTGGTCCTTTACACAGACGGACTGACCGAGGCCCTCACCGGCGTCCGCCGCGAACGCTACGACGATGAAGGCGCGCTGCTGCGTTTCGCGAAATCGCATGCACCGGCGACGGCGTCAGCGGTCGTCGAAGCCATCCACGCGTTAGTCGACAGCCTTGGCTCCGGCGTCGAGGACGATGTCGCCGTCTTGGCACTTGGCGTGCCCTTGGTGACCAGCGGCTGATGCCGGCAGCCTGGTGTTCGTCAAAAGGCCCATATAGTGGAAGGGTGGGGGAATGACGTCTCCCGGGGCTGCCCGAACTCCGTTCGGCTAAATGTGGCGATCGACGAGCAACTCCTCGCCGCGGTCGACGGCTGGCGCGGGGTAGATGCCGCCGACCGGCTGTGCGAGGCATGTGTGGCTCTGTTCGACGTCGACGCGGCGGCGATCTCGCTGATCTTCGACGGCGCGAGCAGCGGAACATTGGGATCCAGCGGCGCGCCCGCACGTGCGTATGACGAATTGCAGTTCACCTTCGGCGAGGGGCCGTGCCTGGACTCTGTCGCGGGCCGGACTCCGATTGTCGTCGTCGACCTCGCCGATCCCGAGGAGGTTCGCTGGCCCGCCTACGGGCCCGCACTGCTGAGCCACCAGATCAGATGCGTAACCGCGGTCCCCATCGTCGTTGCTGGCGAATTTGTTGGGGCCCTCGACCTTTTCCGCGCGCGCCCGGGTCCACTGCTGGGCGAGGACTTCGTCGGCGCGGTCGCCGCCGCGGAGCTGAGTGCCATCCCAGTTTTGGACCTCATGGGCGGCGATTTGCAGGCTGCCGTCGCGGATCCCAGCAGCAATGCCTGGGCCGAACTCAACACGCTGAGCCGCGCGGAGGTCAGCCAGGCCACCGGCATGCTCGTCGCCCAGCTGGGGACTGAGCCGGCCGAGGCACTGGTCCGGCTGCGCGCCCACGCCTATGCCACCGGCCGCAGCGTCACCGACGTCGCCCGCGACATCCTCGACCGCCGAGTAAACCTCGACGCCGACTGATGCGCCCTCGGCGAATTCTGAAGGTCCAGAAAGAAGGGCACCATGACTGACACCCCTCGTGAAACCCGGGTGCTGAACGCCGTGGTCGCGCTCGTCGACAGCCTGCTCGAAGACTTCGACGTAGTCGACCTGCTGACCACGCTCACACAACACTGTGTTGAGCTGCTCGACGTCGCGGCCGTGGGAATTCTGCTCGGCAACCCTTTGCAACAGCTCCGCCTGCTGGCCGCCACCTCGGAGCAGGCCCGCGAACTCGAAGTCTTCCAGCTACAAGCCGACGAAGGCCCATGCCTGGACTGCTACGCCACCGGCCAGACGATCTCGGTCGCCGACCTCCAAGCGGCAACCACACGATGGCCGCGGTTCGTGCCCGTCGCGGTCGAGGCCGGCTTTGCCTCCGTGCACGCCGTGCCGATGCGCGCCGCCGGCATCGTGTTGGGCGCGCTGGGCTTGTTCGGCACCAGCCCCGGCGAGCTCGGCGAGGCTGATCTTCTTGTCGGCCAGACCCTTTCACACGTCGCATGTGTCGCAATCCTGCAGGAACATCCACCCACACCCTCCACAGTTATGCCGCCGCTACGCACCGCGCTGACCAACCGCGTCATCGTCGAACAGGCCAAGGGCTTACTACACGAAATGCTGGATGTGTCCGTCGAGGATGCGTTTCACCTTTTGCGGACGTATGCGCGGGTCAACGGTGAACACCTGACCGAACTCGCCCGCAGGTTGATGACGGATCGGTATTCCCGGCTGCTGCTCGTAGCGGACTTGGCCGAACTCCTGGCTGCGCCACCGGGGTAAACGGGTTCAGGGACGCCGTGCGCGGGCGCGCCGCACGGCCTCTTCGACCAGTCGCTCGGCAACCGCGTGGACCTTGATGTTCTCGGCTTGGCTGATCTGGGCGAGTCGTTCGAAGGCCTCATCCGCGGTGCCACCCGACCGGCTACGGATGATGCCGACTGCCTGATCGATCACCGATCGGCTGTCCAGCGCGCGCTGCAGTCGTAACGTCCGTTCGTGGGCGTTGGCCAGCAACTGCGCGTTGTAGACGGCCACCGCCGCGGTGTTGGCGAACTGAGACCCAAGCCGGACGGCGTGGTCGCCGAACGCGTCGCGGCTCTTGGCGTAGGCATTGATCGAGCCGATCACCTGGTCGCCGACGATCAGCGGCAGCGCCAGCGCGGAGTGCACGCGCATCCGGGCCACGCGGCCACCGAAGTGTGGCCAACGGGTGTCACTACCCAGCGATCCGCTCACCGTGGGTCGCCGCGACTCCATAGAACTGATGCACGGCCTTCTTTCAATTCGTCGTACTGAGCAGCGTCTATGTCATGGACAAGTAGCTCGGTCGCGGCCCAGGTCTGCACGTTGTGTATGCCCTGCCGGGTGTCGATCAGCGCAACACCCGCACCGTCGAAGCCGGGAATTGCCTGGACCGCGAACTCCGCCACGTCGTGGAGTATGTCGATCACCCCTCGGGCGCCCGCCACGATCCCGGCAACTTTGTTGAGCCCGGCATGCAATTCGGCCTCGTCTGACTCCCGCTGGGTAGGGGAGACCATCGGGTCTGCTGGCGCGCCACGACCAGGCTGGGCGTCGAAGTTGGGCAAGAAGTCGGGCAACATGCTCCTTACGTGCACCCTCGCTGCATGACAAATCTACTCTGGCACGCGCCCCGAAGAGTCAGTTGACGAGCGCCAATGTATGCATGCTCCGAGTGTTCTCGGAGGCAAACCGGCGGCGAGGCGCGTTGATATCCTCGAGGATGCGGCGTTCACCGATGCGGCGCTGAGCACGGGACTCCGTGAGTGTCAGTGCAAAGGCACGGACCCTGTAACTGTCGGCTGAGCCAGGCGGGTGCAGACGCGTTTACGGTAGGGACCACAGATGGATCGCCACCGGACGTTTCCGGGGAGGCTGGGAAGTCAACCTCCGCAAACGATACCGCAGGGGCGTGATCACCAGAGGCCACTAGGAATATTGCGCAGTAGCGGTCAGGAGGCGCTGTCGCTGTGCAGCCGCACCAAGCGCGTCGTGCTGGTTTCGTCGCGGTCGACGAGGTCGCCGCGCGAGCGCAGGAAGTCGCTGAACGATTTGAAGCCCAAGGACTTCTCGCTGAATGACGGATCCATGCGCTTCATTTGGGCCTTGACCGCGGAGTTGTGCAGCCAGTCGGCGTCATCCTTCTCGTGCCCGATTCGCAGCGCGCGTTCGAGCAGCCCGGTGGCGGCGGCTTGCGGATCGGCGGCCGCCGAATCGTCATCTGAGTCGGGGTCGGGGTCTGGCTCTGGGGAGCTCGCCCGTTGGCCACGTCTCTTGGGTTCGGGTGCTTGCGTTGCGATGGCGGGTATTCCGGGCAGCGCGTCGTAGGTGACGAACTCGTCGCAGGCGGCCGCCAGCGACCGGCTACTGGCACCGGCCACGCCGATGCCCACCACATAGCGGCCGAGGCGTTTGCAGCGCTGAGCCAACGCGATGTAGTCCGAGTCGCCGCCGACGATCACCACATGAGTCAGATCCGGCAACCGGAACATGTCCTCGACGGCGTCGACGGCCAGTCGAATGTCTGCTCCGTTCTTGCCGTACGCGGCCGCTGGAAACAGTTGAACGAGATCGACCGCGCGGCCGACGAGCTGACCGTGGTAGGCGGCGTTGACGTCAGCAGACCAGTCCGCGTAGGCACGGGTGAGTACGAGGGTGCCGAAGGACGATGCGAAGTCGATAATGGCGCCAAGGTCGACCATCGCCAAGCCCAGCCGGTCTTTCTCCAGCCCCTTCGTTTTGTCTTTGTGGAACGAGTTGCGGCCGTGCACCTGGTCGTACCGCGAGATCACGATGTTGTCGAAGTCGAGGTAGACCGCGACGCGGGTCGTGCCAGATTCGGTCACGGTGCCTGCATCCCGCGGATTTCAGGTTTGGTCAAGTCGGTCGCAACCATTCGGTCATCGTGCGCTACGGGGCCGATCGCATCAAGCTCGGGGGACCGGATCACGAAGAGTTGAACAGGGCGGCAAGCGTGTCATGGAGTTCCGGATCGGCCAGGATGACCACCTCGTCGCCGGCCTCAAGTTCGGTCTCGGCCCGCACCGGAATGAGGCCGCTGGTGCGGACAACGATGCTCACCCAGATATCGCCGGATTGGTCGCCGAGGTCCTCGATGGTGGTTCCCTCGGCTTTGGAGCCGGAGGCGACCGTCAGTCGGTGGACCCCTTGCGGTTCGTCCTGAAGTCTGACGGCGATAGCCCAGGGCTCGGGCTCAACGGTGCGCATGGGCAGTCGTAACAGTTTTGCGATGCTGGGCACGGAGCTGCCCTGTACCAGGACTGAGAATGCGACGACGACGACCACGATGCCGTACAGGCGCTCGGCATCGGGGACGTGGGCAGCCCGCAAGAACTCGCCCAGCAGGATCGGCACCGCACCCTTGAGGCCGGCGACGAGAACGAAGGCGCGTTCGTTTCGCTGCAACTGCACGGGAGCCAAGCAGAGACCCACTGCCAACGGCCGAATCAACACCGTCAGTGCAGCGCCGAGCATGATCCCGGGAATCCACACATCAGGCTTGGCGATGGTGTGGAGGTCGACGGTCAGTCCGAGAACCGCGAAGGCGACTATTTCGGCCAACCCGGCCAGGGCCGCGTGGAATCGCTTGACTTCTGGCTGGTAGGGCCCGCGGGCGTTGCCGATCATGATGCCGGCGACGAACACGGCGAGGAATCCCGACCCCTGCGCAAGCGTGGCGATGCCATAGAGCGTCAGGCTGCTGGCCAACGTTCGTAGCGGGTAGAGGCCCTCGCTGGGCAACGTCACGCGTCGGATGAACACGATCAGGGCACGGCCGCCAACGACACCGACGACCGCGCCGATCACCATTTGCAGAACGAATTCGGTTCCCACGCTGACGAAGCCGGCCGCGCTGAGGCCGCCCGCCGCGATCAGGCTGGCCATCAGGGAAATGCCGACCGGATCGTTGGCGCCCGACTCGCCCTCCAAGATGGTGCTGCTGCGCCCGGCGATCTGACGTTTGCCCAGGACAGAGAAAACCAGGGCCGGATCGGTGGGGGCAATGGCCGTGGCAACCAGCACCGCGGGGTACCAGCTGATCCCGCACACGAAGTGGAGCATGAGGGCGGCGCCAGCGGTGGTCAGGAAGGTGCCCATGACACCTACCGACAGGATCGGGACAACGGCCTCGCGAAACCGCGACAAACCGATGTGCATGCCGCCGTCGAATAGCACCAACACCAGCGCGACGGTGAGGATCCGCTCCACGGTTTGCTCGGACGGCGGATGTAGCGCAGGTAGCGCGTTCACCGCCACGGCGGCCCCGACCAGCACGAGCAGGGCCACGGGCACCTTCACCCGCTCGGTGAGACGGTTCGCCAGCACCGCGACCAATCCGACGGCACTAGCGAACAAGATGATCTGCGCGTAATGGGAAGCGTCGCTCATGGGCGCGGCCGTCGAAGCCAGAGATCGCTCACACGCCCGAGCCCTTCCGCCGGTCCAGAACAACGTTGAGAACAACACCACCGGCCAGCCGTCCTGGCATACCGCGACGGAGTCTAACCTCCGCAAGGACATCGAACCCCTTGCTGATGGCGGCTCGCTCGGCCATTCCCGGCAGTCAAACATCCCGTGCGCCACTGTTCACCGTTGTGCGGTTCCCGCTGTCACCGCTATGGGCCTACACTGCGGACATAATAATGTTGGGTTCGCTGGGCTGCAGGACGTCGGTTGCTTGAGCTCTTGCCGACTTGGGCCGTTTACGAGGGGCCCACCGGACTCGACCACGGACTCGCGGTTGTGTTCAGTGGCCCGGCCGCCTAACTCGGCGGATCCGGCGGCGCATGCACGTGCGCAGCGCCGGGTCAACCGAAACCGTGTCATCAAAGAAGCCACCAAGAAAGACGTGATCATGATGCTGCCGGCCCGAATCCCGCCCGCGCGCCCGTCAGGCCGCGAGTCGGGCGGGACGCTACCTCGCCCGAACATTCGTGAGGCGTAGATGGCAATCACCGACGTAGCGGCATACGCCCACCTGAGCGAGGCGGACCTCGAGGCCTTTGCGCTCGAGCTAGATGCGATCCGTCGCGACATCGAGGCTTCCCGCGGCGAAAAGGACAGCGCATACATCCGGCGCGCCATCGTGTTTCAGCGTTTCCTCGACGTGGCCGCGAGGCTGGTTATCGCAGGTACCCGTGGCAAGGTCGGCTGGGCGCTCGGGACCGGCGCGCTCGCGGTGGCGAAGAGCATCGAGAACATGGAACTCGGCCACAACATCGGCCACGGGCAATGGGACTGGATGAACGATCCGGAGATCCATTCCAACACGTGGGAATGGGACATGGCGGGTGTCTCGTCGCAGTGGCGGTTTTCGCACAACTACCGCCACCACGTGTTCACCAACGTGGTCGGTGTGGATGACGACCTCGGGTTCGGCGTCCTGCGAGTCACTCGCGACCAGAAGTGGGAGCGCAGTCACCTGTTTAGTCCGTTGCGAAACATCGGGTTGGCCGTAATGTTCGAGTGGGGAATCGCGGCACACGGGTTGCACTCCGAACATGACCGCGCGGCGACCGCCGCTGAGAAGTCCGCCATTACCAAGGCGCTGCTCCGCAAGATCGCCCGGCAAGTCGGCAAGGACTACGTATTCTTTCCGGCTCTGAGTCTTCGACGATGGAGGCGCACGCTTAAGGCGAACGTGGTTGCCAACCTGCTCCGCAATGTGTGGGCGAACGTCGTGATCGCGTGCGGGCACTTTGCTGACGGCGCGGAAAAATTCGAACCCGCCGCACTCGAGGGCGAGACGAAACCCGAATGGTATTTGCGACAGATGCTGGGTAGCGCGAACTTTGACGCCGGCCCGGTGATGGCGTTCATGAGTGGAAACCTGTGCTATCAGATCGAACACCACCTATTTCCCGATCTGCCGAGCAACCGCTACGCGGAGATCGCCCAACGGGTTCGGGCGCTGTGTGCTTACTATGACCTGCCGTATACCACCGGTCCGCTTGTTCGCCAGTACCTGCTCACCTTCCGCACAATTTTCAAGTTGAGCGTTCCGGATCGGTTCCTGACCGCGACTTCTGACGATGCGCCTGAGACGGCGTCGGAATACAAGTTCCGCACGGGGAACAAACTCGGGGTGTCGGCCGAGAGCAATGGCGAGCCGCAACGACGCGGACTGATGACGGCGACACGCGGCTAGCGGATTCGCCGTCTTTCGAGAAACTTGGTTGGTTGCCGCATCCTTCTCGAATGCGCTCGCTAAGAGCGAGAAGTCGTTCGAGGTCGTGCAAACCCCCGGGACCGACTGATGAGGCCGCCCTTCAACAAACCGGGACGATACCTAGTCCGCCCCAGGGGTTTTCGACTTAAACGCTAGACGGCGGTTACTCCAACTGCCTGGGGACCCTTGGGTCCCTGAGTGATCTCGAACTCGACTCGTTGGTTCTCCTCAAGGGAGCGGAAACCGTCCCCTTGGATCTCAGAATGGTGGACGAACACATCTTTTGCGCCACCGTCAGGAGCGATAAAACCGAACCCCTTATCGCTGTTGAACCATTTAACGGTTCCCTGTGTCATGCTAACTTCTCTCTTTCAAGTGGATGTAATTTAGATACATCCCGAGGCAACCGTAACACAGAAAACCCCACAAAATAGGTTCTGCTGCCTCACTTTTTCTTGGTATGCAGCAGGGTCTCAGTCTGCGAGGCCGCGTCGGCCTTGCCACGCTTCTTGGCTCGTTTCTCTTTCAGGGACTTACCGGTCTTCTTGGTCATAGTTTGCCGAGGAGATTTATCAGACATTGCGGCCCTTTGATTTTGGGGGCCTGTATCGGTCCCGATTTCGGGAGTCTACTCCCTGTTCGCCTCTGGCAGCAGGCCGAATTTGCCGGTGCCGACTTCGGTTTCGCCCGCAACGACTTCGCTGCCGGATCCGCCAGCCGCGCAACAGAGTTCGCTGTCATGAAACAATCGTATGGGCGAAATTCTTTGTGCCGCAAGTGGGATGATCTCCGGACAGTCGGGGTTGCCCCGAAATGAGATCTCCGCTTCAAATGGACAAGGCCGGCGCCACTGTAGCGGCCCGGCCTCTGATCCCCATATGGCTTCTACAGATACCCAGGGAACTTGCCTACAGTATAACGCACTCTGAGCGGCAACATACGATTACGGCACAGCGACTTCCGTGCGCTCGAATCCGGCCTCGAATCCGGCTACGCATTGCCGGACGAGGTGCCGCAATACTGTTGCATTCATCGGCTGAGCCGAACTGGAGACTTCGCCCAGCAGGCGCCCCGCATCATCGCCGGAACTGGCCGACGGTAGCACGAATAACACCGCGTCGCGGGAATGCGTGCCCATCAGGTAGATGGTCTCGCTGAAAACCAGCCGGTATGGATCAAGCGAAATCATTTCGTGGCGGCGAATAACTCGCGCCGGTGCGGGCATCCACGCGCTCGGGTCGTAGACAACGCGGTGCACCTCACCGATCCAAGAGCCGAACACGGCAACCAGGTCAGGTAGTTCCGAGCTCAAGTTCAAGCTTTTTGGCCACCAAGCGCCGTCGATGGCACCGCGGGTGAGGTCACGTTGGCACAGCGCTAGTCGGGTCACGTTCGAGGGATTGGAGGAAACGTGCGCCACCGGGACGCTCCCGTCTAATAATTGCGCTATCGCAGACGGCTACCGGAGGGGCGGCATACGACAAACCCACGATGCTAAATAGAGTAACCCGCGGTGATCGCGAGATGACGCGCGAATCGCGCGTAGGTGCCGCTCAATCAGCCAAGTTGAGATCGATTTGTTGACAACGACGTTGGAACCGGCACCTTACGGGAGCCGGGCGCTATGGTCAGCGGCGGTTCCGAGTCGTCGAATTTCCGAAGTCGTAGGAGCACGCGACGAGAGATATCGGGGTGCGGCGCAATGTCTTGCGGGCCGAATTTTACAAACGCAGTGAATTCTTTGTGGTGGATTGGCATGGGCTAACTTTCAAGGATTCTAAATAAGGGATCGGTGTCATCCGCCGCTCTACTGAATGCAGATGACACCGATCCCTGGCAAGGGCCGTGCGCGAGCTCCTGGTTATCCGGAAGTGTTTCCGGCGCTCGTATGGCGACGCTGCGGCGCACCTCTTCGTCCGCCCACGTCGGCGCCGCCCTGCCGCTGAACACGTTGATCCCCACCGTATCCGCGCTGCCGGGTGCCGGCAGATCGGCTCCTGCGAGATGGGTTGCCATTGCGCGCGGAGGAATTCGGTGTGTGCTCGGTAGTCGGAGCGACCGGGGCCTGGTAGGGCGCAAGGTCACCAACTAGTGCTTGGACTGGAGCGGAATTGGCGACAACTTGTTGGGGACTGACGTTGATGCCTGCTTTGCGCATCATTGCCTGAAGTTCTCGGCGTTGTTCGGGCAGCGCCAAGGTGACGACGTCACCCGCGTTGCCCGCGCGTGCCGTACGGCCTGAGCGGTGCAGGTAGGCCTTGTGGTCGGCCGGCGGATCGACGTGCACGACGAGCTCCACCGCATCGACGTGGACGCCGCGGGCGGCGATGTCCGTGGCCACCAGGACGCGTGCCTTGCCCGAGGTGAAAGCCGCAAGGTTACGGTCGCGAGCGGGCTGAGAAAGGTTGCCGTGCAAGTCGACCGATGGCACTCCAGATTCGGTGAGCTGTTTGGCGAGCTTGCGGGCCTGATGCTTGGTGCGCATGAACAAGACCCTGCGGCCAGTGCCAGAAGCGAGGTGGTGGACCAGCTCCTTCTTGGCCTCCGCCCCCGCGACATGGAACACGTGGTGAGTCATGGCAGCCACCGGTGAGTCGGCAGAGTCCACAGAGTGCGTCACCGGGTCTTTCAGGAAGCGATTGACGAGCTTGTCGACGTCGTTGTCGAGGGTCGCCGAGAACAACATTCGATGCCCGCGGGCGGGTGTCGCAGCCAGGATCCGGGTGACCGAGGGCAGGAAGCCGAGGTCGGCCATGTGATCGGCTTCGTCGATCACGGTGATCTCGACAGTGTCGAGCCTGACGATGCGCTGCTTCATCAAGTCTTCTAGTCGGCCCGGGCAGGCAACAATTACGTCGATGCCAGACCGCAGCGCCGTTACTTGGCGGCCTTGCGGCACGCCGCCGAAGATCGTGGTGACCTTCAGGTTGTGAACGGCCGCTAGGGGTTCGAGGACAGCGGCGATTTGGGACGCCAATTCGCGAGTGGGAGCCAGGATCAAACCTCTGGGCCCCGACTGATTGCGCATCCGTGCGAGTCGGTCGACAAGTGGGATGCAAAAGGCGAGCGTCTTCCCGCTGCCAGTCTTCCCGCGGCCAAGCACATCTCGCCCGGCAAGGGTGTCGGGAAGAGTCTGTGTCTGGATCGGAAAAGGAGTTGCGATTCCGCGTGCGGTGAGCACATTGATTATCGGCTCGCCGACGCCGAGATCGGCGAAGGACGGTTGTGTAGTCATGTATGTATTGCCTTCAGATTTCAGGTGTGCGCGCTCCAGCGAATCGTTGAGGAGACACAACGCACAAGTTGGCGAGATTGCCGGCAGGCAATATCGATCGCCGCAAAAAAGTCTGTGCGGATGCACTGGCATCTGCTTTCGAAGCTTCGGGATCCTTACTTCAGGATCACCGATGAGCAGCGAAAAGAACGGTCTACGACGCGGAGGCATTATTATTCGTAATGCCAACGTTCGATGTCAGCATACACGACGTGGCCGTTGACCTGAGACCTGACACGATTTCACCTCACGTGCCGGCGGTAATTAGCGGCGTGGGCGGCGGTTGCTGCAGGTGGCGTAGCGTGGTAGGGAGAGCCGTTCCGTCGGTCGGCGCGACGCGCGCGGGCAGATCGTCTCGAAATGCGAAGGGTTGTCCCATGAATCGCGCAGGTCCGCTGGTCAGTGCCGAGCACGCAAACCCTTCTGGCCCCTCTGGCGCGCGCCTGGCCAGCCCGGTGCGGGTCACCCTGGCTACCGGGCTGGGGCACGATATCGATGGCGCGTGGTGGCCGCGCACGGGGCGGATCTCGGGTGAGCTGCCGCAGTTGGTTTCTGTTTTGGTCGCCCGGCTCGGGCCGATCGTTGATATCAACGTCAACTGGTCCGTGTTGCAAAGCCAACCCGACCTGAACCTGCACTGTTGGCGAGGCATACACCAACACGTAATGGCCGTCACCGGCCGAGACGCCAAGGCGAACCTTCTGATCGTTCCGCACCGAACCGCTACGGCCCTTGCCGTACTGGTGCTACGCCAGGCCGCCGGCCTTCCTATCTATGCCGCGCATCGCGACTCCCGGGCGTTCCAGACCGCCGACTCCATCGTGCGTCTGGCCCGAGGCGAAAGCATCTGACCCTCCGCCGCTCACGGCGAAATTGCCGAGGAGTGGCAGTTCAACGAATAGAAACCATTTGGTCGATCGAATCTCGCGGCAGTTCGCCTTCGACGACGGCGGTCACCATCAGCTGGTTCAGCGCGATCGTGCCTTTGTGATTATCGAGGAAAGCCGTGTCCGAGGCGTCACGACCGGTGGCGATGCGCACCAACGTCTGCCGCGGCGCCAGCAGCGTCGCGTCGACCACCCGCCATTGCCCCTCGACGAAAGCCTCGGCCACCGCGTGGAAGTCCATCGGATACAAGCCCGGCGCGTACACCGATACCAGGCGGGCCGGTACATTCACCGCACGCAGCAGCGCCACCACCAGATGCGCGAAGTCGCGGCACACACCTTCGCCGGCGAGCAAGGTGTCCACGGCCCCGTCGATCGGATCGCTGGAGCCGGGTACGTAGTTCAGCCTGGTACCGACCCACGAACTCACGTGCTCCAACAGCGTCGCCGAGTCGCCGTCGCTGCCGAATTCGGTTGCGGCGAAACCGTAGAACTTATCGGCCTCGGCGTAGCGGCTGGGCCGCAGATACATCGACTGGTCGTACTCGGTTACCGGAGCCGGATCAGTCTGACCCACGACTGTCGCCGAATAGTCGACCTTCAGCGTGCCCACCGACGCGGCGAACTTGTGGATGCGGTTGCCGTGCATACCGCTGACTTCCAAGGGCTGGATCGGCGTTCCGTTCAAGACGAACCGAAGCGACTCGAAGACCTCGGTGCCCGGGTGAGGCGCGACAGCGATCTGAAATTCCAGCGTCGTGGGCGCGGTGATCTCAACTTCGATCTCGGTGCCCACTTCTCTCCTCATAGCGCGATACTGCGCTAGTTGTTCCGGATGCGCCAACCGTGCGGCGGCGTCAGAACAGGCCATGTTTGGTTTTCTCTCCGTGCCGCCTATGGCATACCCTGGGTGATAGCGACGGATGTGAGCAGGTTGCGTTTGTAGTTCGTCGATAGATGGCCGTTGGTGCGCAACTGTGGTGTTAAACAGTCAGCATCAGGCTGGCCGCCGTCGAACTGGCTGTGTGCGCCAACGCAGCCCGGCTCTTCTACTGAGTCGGCGACCTGGCCAAACCAGGTGGCATAGAACGCGGCAATGCCGCCAGTAGCCTCCCGGTCGCCCGGTGATTCATTGTCGCCCCAAATTATTTCGAGATTGATTCTTCGGAATCGGCGGCGGCGAACATGGCCATGCTTTCGGCCAGGCGGCTCGGGGTCGCAGGGTTGGTTAAAGCCATCGTCAATGCAGCACCCCAATCGCTAAGTATTATGTACTATACCCAGAATGGCGGAAAAACTTCCCGGCCGACTGGCTGACCATCCCACTGTGCGAAAGGTGCGGTCGCGCACGCGGCAGAAACCCGGCGCACTGAACGCTGACTGGCTGCGTGAAATATCCCTGGTTGCCGGCGCAGATGATGTCGCGTTCGCTAGCGTCGACAACCCCGACCTCGCCTCCGAGATCGAGCACGTTGAGTCGGCCCTCCCACGTCGCGGCCTGCCCCGTCGGCGCCATCGCCAAGAATGGTGATTTCGATTTCGTCGCCTGCTCGGTGCACAACTATCGCGAGTTCATGGGCGGGTTCACCGACTGGGCTCAGACCATCGCTGACAGCGCCGACGCCGCCGACTTCCGCTCACGGGTCAGCGATTCAGAGAACGCCTCGATGTGGCAGAGCTTGTCTTTCAAGCCCAACTACAAGGCTGCTTACTGCCTGGCGGTGTGTCCGGCCGGCGAGGAAGTCATCGAGCCGTACCTCGATGATCGCAAGGGCTTCATGGATTTAGTGCTAAAACCGTTGCAGGACAAGAAGGAGACGCTATACGTCTTGCCGAACTCGCAGGCCAAGGCGTATGCGGAACGCCGCTATCCGCACAAGAAGGTGAAGGTCGTCGACAGCGGAATCAGGGGACGTTAGGCCACGCTCGGGGAGACATGAGTGGGTCCGGGTACCGGGGCAGCCGTGTTTTCCCTCACCGTGACTTTTACGGCGCCCGCCACAGAAGGCTAAGCGGATGCCCCTCCGGCTGAGGTGTGCACGCGCGCGATGTTCGCTTTACACGAACGTAAATCAGTCGTCGGTAGCGGATGATGCTGGTCGTCATCGCGACCCTGCTACGGGTGATCGACACGTTGCGGCGGACACGAAAGGGCGCAAGTGCTTGCTAGTCTCGCGCCATGCACGTAGCAGCCGGATCTTCGGTACGCAGTGTCTTCGTGCGCTGTTGTCGCTAACCCTTGAGCCCTTGCGCGGTCTGGGATGGGAGTTGGCGACGTTGCTGAATTTCTCAATGTCCTTCCGTGCCAACGGGGTCGATACACCTAAGTCCCGTACTGGAAGGCCACCCTCAATGCCGCAGAGGCTCAACGACATCCGCAGCGCGTGGCGCTGGAGGCCAGTCGCCACGCTCGCCTTGGTCGCCGGTCTTGTTGCGGCGTGTGAGGGCGGCGCCAGCGACGTCGTCGGCGGCGGCGCGCTGACCAATGTCAACGCAAAGATCACCCTGGTCGCCTATTCGGTTCCAGAACCCGGTTGGAGCAAGGTGATTCCCGTCTTCAACGCCTCCCCGGAGGGCAAGGGCTTGCAGGTAGTCACTTCATACGCGGCGTCTGCGGACCAGTCACGCGGGGTTGTCGAGGGAAAACCGGCCGATATCGTGAATTTCTCGGTGGAACCCGACATCACGCGATTAGTCAAGGCCGGCAAGGTTTCCCCGGACTGGGACAAGGATGGCGGCAGGGGTATCCCGTTCGGTTCGGTGGTGACGTTGGTCGTGCGAAAGGGCAATCCCAAGAACATCAAGGGCTGGGACGATCTGTTGCGCCCGGACGTTGAGGTCGTCACCCCCAGCCCGCTGAGTTCGGGCTCGGCCAAATGGAATCTGCTCGCTCCGTACGCCGCCAAAAGTAATGGCGGCAGGGACAGTCGAGGTGGCATCGAGTTCATCAGCAAACTGGTACACGAGCACGTGAAATTACGCCCATCATCGGGACGGCTGGCGACCTCCGTATTCGTCGAAGGCAGCGGCGACGTGCTGATCAGCTATGAGAACGAGGCCATCGCCATTGAGCGGCAAGGCAAACCGGTCGAACACATCCTCCCGGAGCAGACTTTCAAGATCGAAAACCCGGTTGCGGTGGTGACCACAAGCCCGCACCTGGATGCGGCAAACGCGTTCAACAACTTTCAGTACACCGCTGCGGCACAAACCGCGTGGGCGCAGGCCGGGTTCCGGGCAGTCGATCCTGCCGTAGCCAACAACTTCCGGGACCAGTATCCCGTGCCGGTGAAACTGTGGACGATCGATGACCTCGGGGGCTGGAGTACGGCAGACCCGCAACTGTTTGACAAGAACACCGGCAGCATCACCAAGATATATCAGGAGGCCACCGGATGACTCGCTCTTTCGTCGGCAGAACCTCCGGCCCCGAGGCGATCCGGCCCGAGCTGGCCCAGCCCGGCAGTGAACTACAGCCGCCGCCGACTGTGCGTACGATCAGCCGGCCGGGCAGTACGCAACTTCGATTCGGCGTGACGATGTTGTGGCTCTCGTTGATCGTGCTGTTGCCCCTGACCGCCATCGCCTGGCAGGCGGTCGACGGTGGCTGGCAGGCGTTCTGGCTCGCGATCTCCTCGCACGCCGCCCTGGAGGCGTTTCGGGTGACGCTGACGGCGTCGGTTGTGGTGACCGTCTTCAACATGGTGTTCGGTCTGCTCACCGCCTGGGTGTTGGTACGCGATGACTTTCCGGGAAAGGCGCTGCTCGACGTATTCATCGATCTGCCGTTCGCGCTGCCCACCATCGTCACCAGTCTGGTAATGCTGGCCGTTTACGGCAAAAACAGCCCCGTGGGTCTTCATCTGCAGCACACCCCCCCGGGGGTGTGGGTGGCCTTGGCGTTCGTCACCCTGCCGTTGGTCGTGCGCGCCGTCCAACCGGTGCTACTGGAAATCGATCGGGACGTAGAGGAGGCCGCGGCGTCGCTGGGCGCCAGCGGCCCGAAGGTCTTGACCTCGATCGTGCTGCCGTCGCTGCTGCCGGCGGTGTTATCCGGTGCGGGCCTCTCATTCTCGCGGTGCGTCGCCGAGTTCGGCTCGGTGGTGACGATCGGTGGGCAGGTGCCGGGCAAGACCGAGGTGTCATCCCAGTGGATACGCGCCTTGATTGAAAACGATGACCGCACGGGCGCCGCCGCGATATCCATCGTGCTGTTATCGATCTCGTTCACCGTGCTCATCCTGCTGCGGGTCCTGGGCGGCCGAACGGCGCGACGTGAGGAGAAGGCCGCCGCGTGAAGTCATTACCCTGGGCCCGCTACCTCACCCGTTATGTGGTGTTGGCCTACATCGGCGTGATGCTCATCCTTCCCGTAATTCTGATCCTGTGGCGGACATTCCGACCCGGCTTTAGTCAGTTTTACGACTGGATCAGCACTCCTGCGGCAATATCGGCGCTGAATTTGTCGTTGTTGGTGGTTGCCATCGTGCTGCCGCTGAATGTGGTATTCGGCGTTATGACGGCAATATTATTGGCGCGCAACAGGTTTCGCGGTAGGGGTGTGCTACAGGCGGTCGTCGATCTGCCGTTCGCGGTCTCGCCCATCATCGTGGGCGTGGCGCTGATCCTGCTGTGGGGATCGGCCGGCGCGTTGGGGTTTGTCGAGAACGACTTCGGGTTCAAGATCATCTTCGGCACGCCTGGCATCGTGCTGGCCAGCATTTTCGTCACGCTGCCGTTCGTAATCCGCGAAGTCCAACCGGTGCTCCAAGAGGTAGGAACCGAGCAGGAACAGGCGGCGGCCACCCTGGGCTCGAATTGGTGGCAGACGTTCTGGCGAGTGACGCTGCCGTCCATCGGCTGGGGCCTGACTTACGGCGTTGTATTGACCACTGCGCGTACCCTCGGCGAATTCGGCGGAGTCATCATGGTGTCGTCCAACCTCCCAGGGGAATCGCAGACGCTTACGCTGCTGGTCAATGACCGCTACAACCGCGGGGCTGAGTACGGCGCTTACGCGCTGTCGACGATGCTGATGGGCGTTGCGGTCGCGTTCCTGGTCGTCAAGACCATCGTCCAGGTTCGGCGCAAGCGGGCCAGACAAGCCTGACACGCTCGTCGTCAATAGTGACTCACATTCGAAACCGTCGTGACCACGCCGTTGACGCCAGCGTAACAAGTTCGCCATCGAACCTTCCTAATGTAGGGCGGTCCACATGTAGGGGAAACAAACGCGGACCCCCTCAGCGATAGGAATCCAATTGAGCGGAAATTCAACCCGTCTGCAGGCGATTTACAACGTCGAGGCGTACGTCCCCCCAACTGTCAGTTTCGTACCCGATGAAGAGCCCGGCGAGGTTTTCGGCTCCAACGTCTTCACCAGGGCCGAGATGCAGGCCCGGCTGCCCAAGTCGGTGTTCAAGTCCCTCCTCGCGACCATCGAAAAGGGCATCAAGCTGGATCCCGATGTCGCCGACGCGGTCGCGTTAGCCATGAAGGACTGGGCTGCAGAGAAGGGCGCCACCCACTACGCCCACGTGTTCTACCCGATGACCGGCCTGACCGCCGAGAAGCACGACAGCTTCCTGGACCCGGTCGGTGACGGGACCACGTTCGCATCGTTCGCCGGCAAGACCCTGATCCAGGGCGAACCCGACGCCTCCAGCTTCCCGTCGGGAGGCCTGCGCAGCACCTTCGAGGCACGCGGCTACACCGGCTGGGACGCCACCAGCCCGGCCTACATCCTGGAGAACCCGAACGGCAACACCCTGTGCATTCCGACGGTCTTCGTCTCGATGACCGGTGAGGCACTGGACTACAAGACGCCGCTACTGCGCAGCCAGCAGGCCATGGGCAAGCATGCCGAGCGCGTCCTGAAGCTGTTCGGTCACAAGGATCTCAATCACGTCGTGTCATTCTGCGGTCCGGAGCAGGAGTACTTCCTGATCGATCGGCACTTCTTCCTCGCGCGGCCGGACCTGATCAACACCGGTCGCACATTGTTCGGCGCGAAGCCGCCCAAAGGCCAGGAGTTCGACGACCACTACTTCGGTGCTATCCCGGAGCGCGTCCTCGGCTTCATGATGGACACCGAGCGCGAGCTGTTCAAGCTCGGTATTCCCGCCAAGACCCGGCACAACGAGGTGGCCCCCGGCCAGTTCGAGCTGGCGCCGATGTTCGAGCGGGCCAACATCGCTTCTGACCATCAGCAGCTGACGATGACGATCTTCAAGGCAATCGCTAAGAAGCACGGCATGGAGTGCCTGTTCCACGAGAAGCCCTTCGCCGGCGTCAACGGCTCCGGCAAGCACGTCAACTTCTCTTTGGGCAACAACGAGCTGGGCTCCCTGCTGGTTCCGGGCGATACCCCGCACGAGAACGCTCAGTTCCTGGTGTTCTGCGCCGCGGTGATCCGCGCTGTGCACAAATACTCCGGGCTGCTTCGGGTGTCGGTGGCCTCGGCCACCAACGACCACCGCCTGGGNNNCCGACCGATCCGGGTGACCGCAACCGCACCAGCCCGTTCGCGTTCACCGGCAACCGGTTTGAATTCCGGGCGCCCGGCTCGCTGCAGACGATCGCCGTGCCGTTGGTCGTCATCAACACGATCATGGCGGATTCGTTGGACTACTTGGCCACGAAGCTGGAGAAGGCTGTCGGCGACGGCGAGGACTTCGACAAGGCAGTGCAGACACTGCTCACCGAGGTCATCACCGAACACGGTGACGTCGTCTACAACGGTGACGGCTACTCGGAGAAGTGGCAGATCGAGGCCAAGGAGCGCGGCCTGCTGAACCTCAAGAACACGCTGGACTCGGTTGGGCAGCTGATCACGCCGGAAGCGATCGAGCTCTTCGAGAAGTACTCGGTGTTCAACGAGCGCGAGCTGCACAGCCGCTACGAGGTGCAGTTGGAGCAGTACGCGCTGGTTATCGCGGTCGAGGCGAAGCAGACGCTGGAGACAGCCGCGACGGTCATCCTGCCGGCCGCGATCCGCTACCAGACCGAACTGGCGCAGAACGTCGCGACGCTGAAGAAGGCCGGCGTGGAGGCGAGCACGGTTGCGCTGGAAACGGTTTCGGGCCCGGTCTCCGACCTCACCAAGGCGATCGGAACGCTGAAGAAGGCGCTCTCCCATCACGCGGGGGACACAGCGCTCGCTGAAGCGAAGCATGCCCAGGACGAGCTGCTGCCGGCCATGGCGGCAGTGCGCTCGGCGGCCGACGCGCTGGAAAGCGTTGTCGCCGACGACCTGTGGCCGCTGCCCACCTATCAGGAGATGCTCTACATCCTTTAAGGAATAGCGCCTCTATAAGGAATAGCGCCTCTTGACGTACGGAACGTCGCCCCTGACGAACGTCGTCGGGTGTGGGGGTGGGGCCGCGCATGCGGACCCCGGTGATCCGCGGCCCCCACACCCGGCGATCCTCGTCGGTGGTGCGACTTAAACCATCGCGTCTGTGCGGGTAACGCACTAGTCTTTGGGCATGGGAATGCCGAAGATTTTCCTTGAATGGCCAGTCGTCCGTCAGTTGCGTTCGGGTGACCCGTTCGGCCGTGGTTCGGCAGTGACCTCCAAGCACACTCGAGCCATCACCGCTCGCACGACCACTGCCGACCGGGTCGTGCAAAGCGTCTGCCCTTACTGCGCGGTCGGCTGCGGTCAGCGGGTGTACGTCAAGGATGAGAGGGTCGTCCAGATCGAGGGTGACCCGGACTCGCCGATCTCGCGAGGCCGACTGTGCCCCAAGGGTTCGGCCAGCGAGCAGCTGGTCAATTCGCCGCGGCGGCAGCTCAAGATGCTCTACCGCGCGCCGCGGGCGACCGAATGGCAGCACCTCGATCTCGAGACCGCCATCGACATGGTGGCCGACCGTTTCGTGGAGTCCCGCCGCCATACCTGGCAGGACATCGACAAGAAGGGTCAGCTGCTGCGGCGCACCATGGGTATCGCATCGTTGGGCGGTGCGACGCTGGACAACGAAGAGAACTACCTCATCAAAAAGCTCTTCACCGCCGCGGGCGCGATCCAAATTGAGAACCAAGCTCGTATTTGACACTCCGCCACGGTTCCCGGTCTGGGAGCCTCCTTCGGGCGCGGCGGCGCCACCCAATCACTGCAAGACATGGCCAACGCCGATTGCATCATCATCCAGGGTTCCAACATGGCCGAGTGTCATCCGGTCGGGTTCCAGTGGGTGGAGGAGGCCAGGGCCCGCGGCGCGCGGGTGATCCACATCGACCCCCGCTTCACTCGCACGTCGGCGGTGTCAGACAAGCACATTCCCATCAGGGCCGGCTCCGATGTGGTCTTGCTGGGAGCGCTCATCAATCACGTCCTGCGCAACGACCTGTGGTTCAAGGAGTATGTCGTCGCTTACACGAACGCGGCTACTCTGATCAACGAGAACTTCAGGGACGCTGAAGATCTCGGTGGTCTGTTCTCCGGCTTCGATCCCGAGACCGGACAGTACGACCCGTCGACGTGGGCTTATCAAGACGAAGGGCGCGACGAAACGCTGCAACACCCGCAGACGGTATTCCAGGTCCTCAAGCGGCACTATGCCCGCTACACCCCGGAGATGGTCAGGGACCTCTGCGGTATCAGCGTCGAGAATTTCGACTACCTCGCCCGTTCCATCGTCGAGAACTCCGGGCGCGAGCGCACCACCTGTTTCGCGTACGCCGTCGGGTGGACCCAGCACACCCTCGGTGCCCAGTTCATCCGCACTTCAACGATTTTGCAGCTGCTGATGGGCAACGTGGGTCGCCCGGGCAGCGGCATCATGGCGCTGCGCGGGCACGCCAGCATCCAGGGCTCCACTGACATTCCGACGCTGTTCAATCTGCTGCCGGGATACCTGCCGATGCCCAAGGCCGGCACTCACGACACCCTCGCCGACTACCTCGCTGCGGTCGGGTCGAAGACGCAGAAAGGCTTCTGGGCCAACGCGGACACCTATCTGATCAGCCTGCTGAAAGCGTGGTGGGGTGACGCCGCACGGCAAGACAACGACTGGGCCTACGACTACCTGCCGCGGCTGAGCGGTCCGCACGGGACTTACCAGACCGTCATGGGGATGCTGGACGACGAGGTAGAGGGCTACTTCTTGTTGGGTCAGAATCCCGCGGTCGGGTCGGCACACGGCCGGATGCAGCGACTCGGCATGGCCCACCTGAAGTGGCTCGTGGTTCGCGACATCAACCTGATCGAGTCCGCCACGTGGTGGAAGGACGGTCCCGAGATCGCGACCGGTGAACTGAACACCGAGGAAATCGAAACCGAGGTGTTCTTCTTTCCCGCGGCCACGCACGTGGAGAAGAAGGGATCGTTCACGCAGACCCAGCGGCTGCTGCAGTGGCGGCACAAGGCCGTCGAGCCACCAGGCGATTGCCAAAGCGAACTGCAGTTCTTCTACGAGCTGGGCAAGCGGATCAAGCAGCGGCTAGCGGGCTCGACCGACGAACGCGACCGGCCGCTGTTGGACCTGACCTGGGACTATCCGACCGACGAACATGGCGACCCCGACGGAGAGGCGGTGCTGGCCGAGGTCAACGGTTATCACCTAGCCGGACCAGAAGCGGGACCTGATGCCGGCAAGCCGGTGTCATCGTTCACCGAGCTGCGTGCTGACGGCTCGACCGCCTCCGGCTGCTGGATCTACGCCGGGGTGTACGCCAACGGCATCAACCAAGCGGCCCGCCGGGTACCCCACGGAGGCATGGGCCCGACTCAATCGCAATGGGGCTGGGCGTGGCCAGCCGATCGACGGATTCTCTACAACCGCGCATCAGCCGACCCGGACGGCAAGCCGTGGAGCGAGCGCAAGAAGTTGATCTGGTGGGACGAGCAGCAGGGCTTGTGGGTCGGGGACGACGTGCCCGACTTCGTGGTCGACCGGGCGCCGGGCAGCCGCCCCGACCCCGAGCTCGGGGGTCCCGCCGCGCTCGCTGGCGACGACCCGTTCATCATGCAAGCCGACGGCAAGGGCTGGCTGTTCGCTCCGAAGGGTGTGGTGGACGGACCGCTGCCAACGCACTACGAACCGCAGGAGTCGCCCGTCGCCAACGCGCTCTATCCGCAGCAGCAGAATCCCGCGCGAATGATCTTCCCGCGCAAGGACAATCTGAGTGCGCCCAGTGCAGGTGATCCCGGCGCCGACGTATACCCGTACGTGTTCACCACGTATCGACTCACCGAGCATCACACCGCCGGCGGCATGAGCCGCTGGCTGCCCTATCTGTCGGAACTGCAACCGGAGATGTTCTGTGAGGTCTCCCCGGAGCTGGCCGCCGAACGCGGCCTCGAGCCCTACGGGTGGGCCACCATCATCTCGCCCCGTGCCGCGATCGAGACGCGGGTATTGGTCACCGAGCGGATGACCCCCCTGGTAATCGGCGGCCACACGGTGCATCAGATCGGGTTGCCGTATCACTGGGGCGTCGGCAGCGACGCGGTGGTCAGCGGGGACGCGGCCAACGACCTGCTCGGCGTTACGCTCGATCCGAATGTGCAGATCCAGGAGTCCAAAGCCGGGTCCTGCGACATCCGCCCGGGTCGTCGGCCGCAGGGCGAAGAACTGCTGCGCTTGGTCGCCGAGTATGTGTCTCGCTCTGGCGCGACGGTTGAGACGGACAATATTCGAGTGACCGAGCCACGTATCGCCGACACTAGGGGAGCCGATGGGTCAGCTGACCGGACCGACTGACCCGGCCGCCGATGCTGGTTGGGAAGATCGGAAGCCCCGCAAGGGCTTTTTCACCGACACCTCGATCTGCATCGGCTGCAAGGCCTGCGAAGTCGCGTGCAAGGAGTGGAATCGCAACCCGCGCGACGGCGACCTGGAGCTGCTGGGATCGTCGTACGACAACACCGGGGCGCTGGGGGCCAGCACCTGGCGGCACGTTGCGTTCATCGAGCAGGGCCGAGACCGCATCGATGAGGCACGCGAATCCGGACGCGCCCTCATCGATTTGGGCTTACCCACCCTTCCCGGCACCCCCGACAAGTCGGAGACCGGGCCGCCGGACACCCCAGAGTTTCGCTGGCTGATGTCGTCGGACGTGTGCAAGCACTGCACCCACGCTGGCTGCCTCGACGTCTGCCCGACGGGTGCGCTGTTTCGGACCGAGTTCGGCACCGTCGTTGTGCAGGACGACGTCTGCAACGGCTGCGGCACGTGCGTGGCCGGATGCCCGTTCGGCGTGGTCGAGCGCCGCAGCGACGGCACCTACACCACGCCGGCTCAGCGGCCCGGGAGCCCAGTGGAAACGCCCGTTACCGGCGTCGCCCAGAAATGCACCCTCTGCTACGACCGCTTGCTCGAGGACCAGATACCGGCCTGCGCCAAGACCTGCCCGACCACGTCGATCAAATTCGGCGACCACGACGATCTGGTGGAACGAGCCCGCGAACGGGTCGCTCAACTGCATACCCAGGGGCGCACCGAAGCGCGACTGTACGGCGCCAACGAGCACGACGGCGTCGGCGGTACCGGGTCAATGTTCTTGCTGCTCGACGAGCCGGAGGTCTACGGTCTGCCGCCCGATCCCCGGGTCTGCACTGCCGACCTGCCCGAGATGTTCAAGCGGGCGGGCTTGGCCGCGGCCGGCATGTTCGGCGCGGCCGTCCTGGCGTTCTGGAGAAGCCGGTGAAGCCCCGATGAGTACGTCAGAATTCGACAGCTTCCGCCCGCCGGAGCCGGCGGGCGGCAAACGCCGCAAACGTAGGCGCGCGGTCCGGCCGGGTGGCGGCGACGGCTCGCGCGAGATGCCGATGGTCCCGGACGCCGAATTCAGCTCGTACTACGGGCGGCCGGTGGTCAAACCGGCGCCCTGGGGACATGAGGTCGCGGCGTATTTGTTCCTGGGCGGAGTCGCGGGCGGATCCGGCCTGCTGGCGGCCGGCGCGCAGCTCACCGGGCGGACCACCTTGCGCCGCAACACAAGGCTTTCCGCTTTGGTTGCGGTGTCGCTGGGCGCCGTCGCGCTGGTGAAGGACCTCGGCCGCCCCGAACGTTTCGTCAACATGCTGCGCACCATCAAGCTGACTTCGCCGATGAGCCTCGGCTCCTGGATTCTCTCTGCGTTCAGCGCCGGCGCCGGTGTTGCCGCGGCCGCCGAGATCGACCGGATGACTGGGGAGCGAATTCCGTTGGGCCCGTTGCGTCCGATACTGCGGGCGCTGGAAGGACCCGCCGGTCTGGAGGCCGGGCTGTTCGGGCCGCCGCTCGCTGTCTATACGGCTGTGCTTCTTACTGATACCGCCACCCCGACGTGGAACGCTGCCTATAAGGACCTGCCGTTCGTGTTCGTCAGCTCGGCGAGCCTGGCCGCGTCGGGTCTGGCGATGATCACCACGCCGGTGGCCGAGGCTGGACCGGCCCGGACGCTGGCCGTGATCGGTGCTATCAGCGATCTGATCTCCGCCAGGTTCACGGAACACCGGATGGACCCGGTGACCAGAGAACCGCTGCACCATGGCACGCCCGGTCGGATGCTGGAATGGAGCGAACGGCTCGCGGCCGCAGGCGGTTTGGGCGCTTTGCTTGGCGGACGACACCGCGGAGTGGCCGCGCTGTCCGGCCTGACGCTGCTGACAGCGTCGGCCCTCCTAAGATTCGGTTTCTTCGAGGCAGGGAAGGAATCGGCCCGCGATCCCCGCTACACGATCGAGCCGCAGAAGCGCAGGCTGGCCGCGCGCCGCGCGGCGGGCGTCACGGACGATTCGATCACCACCGCCGGCTGAGCCGCGCCGTCACCGAGTCTGCGGCGGTGGCGCCGAGACTGCATGCAGCGCCGGAGGGCGAAAGGTAAGCCCTCAACGCAGGCTCGTCGCGCGAACCGCTAGCGGATCTCGATGCCCGCACCCACCCGCCTTTCGGTGGTGTGGCCGATCACCGGATGACCGGGTAGCTCGCCGACCACCAGCAGGCCGCCGGAGGTCTGCGCATCGGCGAGCAGTAACAGGTCGTCCTCGGTGACACCAGAGCCGGGGCGCAGATGCGCCCGCACCCAGTCGAGGTTGCGGCGGGTCCCTCCGGAGACGTACCCGTCGCGTAGCGCGTCGCGTGCGGCCTCGATCACTGGCACCGCGGCGCGGTCGATGACCGCGCCCACCTTCGAGGCCCGGCACATCTTGTGCAGGTGTCCGAGCAGCCCGAACCCGGTCACATCGGTGGCGGCGCGCACCCCGGTCGCCAGGGCGGCCGCCGCGGCGTCGCGGTTGAGCCCGATCATGGTCGCCACGGCTTCTGCGAATACCTCACCGGTCTGTTTGTGCCGGTTGTTGAGCAATCCGACGCCCAGCGGCTTGGTGAGGGTCAGCGGCAAACCCGGCTCGGCGGCGTCGTTGCGCAGCAGTCGATTCGGGTCGGCCACGCCGGTTACGGCCATGCCGTACTTCGGTTCCGGGTCATCGATGGAGTGGCCGCCGATCACCGGGCAGCCCGCCTCCGACCCAATCGCCAGCCCGCCGCGCAGGACCTCCGTCATCAGCTCCAGAGGCAGCACGTCACGCGGCCAGCCGATGAGGTTGATGGCGACGATCGGGCGACCGCCCATTGCGTAGATGTCGGAAAGGGCGTTCGCAGCGGCGATCCGGCCCCAGTCGTAGGCGTCGTCGACGACCGGCGTGAAGAAGTCCGCTGTCGAGAGGATTGCGACATCGCCGACCAGCACCGCGGCCGCGTCGTCGCCGTCATCGAGCCCGACCAGAACGTTCTCGCCCGACTGTCCGATGAGGCCGCGGACCGCTTCTTCGAGCTCGCCGGGCGGAATCTTGCAGGCGCAGCCGCCGCCGTGTGCGTACCCGGTAAGCCTCGTCGGGGTCATGTCGAGAGCCTACGCAGCACCGCGAAAGTGCAACTAGCAACGCATCGCCCAAGTAACGGCGTCGGTAGTTGCACTTTCGCGACAAGCTAACTTGTCCCTGGAGGCGTTTGGGTTCCTGGTGGTCCCCCCGGTCTTCAAAACCGGTGAGATCGAGTATCTCGGTCTGGCGGGTTCGATTCCCGTCCGCCTCCGCCAAGTGTGGGAAGGGGAGGAGAAAGTACCGTGCCGCAGGTCGACCCGCGCCGTCAGATTCCGCGCACGGATCAGTTGCTGGCGCACGCCGCTGTGCAGCGGGCGCGAACCCGGCTGGGCGAGCACGTCGTAATAGCGGTGGTGCGCGACATCCAGGACCGGGCTCGACGCGGAGAGCTCCCGCCCGACCAAGTGCAGGATGGAGTGCTGGCGGCGCTGGCGGCGTGCCCGAGCACGACGTTGCGGCCGGTGCTCAACGCCACCGGGGTCGTCGTGCACACCAACCTGGGTCGTGCCCCGCTCGCCCCGGGCGCGGTGGAGGCTCTGATCGCGGCCAGCGGCTACGTCGACGTGGAACTCGACCTCGCCACCGGCACCCGCTCGAAGCGCGGGGTCGCGGCCCGGGAAGCGCTGCTACACGCCTGTCCGGCGGCCGGGGACGCGCTGGTGGTCAACAATGGCGCCGCCGCGCTGGTGCTCGCAACGACAGCACTGGCGGCG
Source organism: Mycobacterium sp. (assembly GCA_003165155.1). Taxonomy (GTDB): domain Bacteria; phylum Actinomycetota; class Actinomycetes; order Mycobacteriales; family Mycobacteriaceae; genus Mycobacterium. Next base: position 32,044 of record PLSK01000103.1, read on the forward strand.
GGCAACGACGTAAACGAGGTCGTGGTTAGCCGCGGGGAACTGATCGAGATCGGCGCAGGATTCCGGCTGCCCGACCTGATCGCCTCGACCGGCGCCCGGCTTCGAGAGGTCGGCACCACCAACCGCACGCACCTGAAGGACTACGCCGAGGCGATCGGGCCGCAGACCGGGTGCGTCCTGAAGGTGCACCAGAGCAACTTCCGGGTAGAGGGGTTCACCACCGCCGTCACGGTGTCTGACCTGCGGGGCCTGACGGCGGCCAAGGAGGTGCCCCTGGTCGCCGACCTGGGCAGCGGACTGCTCGCGCCCGACTCGCTACTGCCCGACGAGCCCGACGCCGCCACCGCGCTGTCCGACGGCGCAGATGTCGTAACCGCCAGCGGCGACAAGCTGCTCGGGGGGCCGCAGGCCGGCATCGTGCTCGGTCGCGCGGACGTGGTTGCCCGGATGGCACGGCATCCGCTGGCACGCGCCGTGCGCGCCGACAAACTCACCCTGGCTGCGCTCGAGGCGACGGTCCGCGCCGGGTTGTCGCCGGTGACGCAGGCGCTGCACGCCGACGCCGAACGGCTGCGTGCCCGGGCGGAGCGGCTGGCCGCCGCGGTGGGCGCGTCCGTCGTCGCACACGACGGCCGAGTCGGTGGCGGGGGAGCCCCGGGCGTGCCCCTGCCCGGCTGGGCCGTTCGCCTTCCCGAGGCCGCGGCTGAGCCGTTGCGCCTGGGTGACCCCGCGGTGCTGCCGCGGGTGCACGACGGCGCCTGCCTTCTCGACCTGCGCTGCATACCCGAGGCCGACGACGATCGCCTGCTGGCCGCTGTCGGTGCGGCGCTGGCGGGGCTGGACCCCTGAACGCGCAAGGCTCGTACGGCTCGCACGTCCTGGCCACCGCCGGCCATGTCGACCACGGCAAGAGCACCCTCATTCGCGCCCTCACTGGAATGGAGCCAGACCGGTGGGAGGAGGAACGTCGCCGTGGGCTGACCATCGATCTCGGCTTCGCGTGGACCACGTTGGCATCGGGGCGCGAGGTGGCCTTCGTCGATGTGCCAGGCCACCAGCGCTTCCTGGGTAACACTCTGGCCGGCCTGGGACCCGCGCCGGTGGTCTGCTTCGTCGTCGCCGCTGACCAGGGTTGGCAGGCGCAATCCAGCGATCATCGCGACGCGGTAGCGGCGCTGGGCATCCTTCACGGCCTCGTCGTGATCACCCGCGCCGACCGGGCGCCCGAACGGGTCGGCGAGGTCCTCGCCAAAGCCCGCGCCGAGCTGGCCGACACCGGGCTGCGCGACGCGCCAGGCGTCGCCGTATCGGCGGTCGACGGCACCGGGCTGACCGAGTTGCGCGCAGCCCTCGACCGCGTACTGGAACGGGTACCCGAGCCCGCGACCACCGCGCGAGTGCGGCTGTGGGTCGATCGTTCGTTCACCATCACCGGCGCGGGCACGGTGGCGACGGGGACGCTGGCGGCCGGCACGCTGGCCGCTGGCGACCGGCTCGAGTTGCTGGGCACGGGGCGGGCGCGAGCGGTGGTGATCCGCGGCCTGCAGAGCCGTGGCGAACCGTATTCCACGCTTGGGCCCGTGTCCCGGGTGGCGATTAACCTGCGCGGGGTCTCGCGCGATGCCATCCAACGGGGGGATGCGCTGGTTACCCCGGACGCGTGGCCGAGCACGCGCACCCTCGACGTGCGCCGCATCACCGGCGGCCCGTTAACCGAAGCCCCGGCGCGACCCGTCGTGCATGTCGGGACTGCGGCCGTGCCCGCGCGGCTGCGGCCTTTCGACGACGACCACGCCCGGCTGACCCTCGACCGGCAGCTACCGCTGGTTCTCGGCGACCGGTTGGTACTCCGCTATGCCGGCAGTGGCCGAGTGCTCGGGGGTGCCCAGGTGCTCGACGGCGAACCGCCGGACTTGCGCCGGCGGGGCGACAGCGCGCGTCGGACAGCGGTGCTGGCCGGTGTGCACGTCGGCGGCGATGCGGCGGCCGAGGTGGCTCGTCGCGGTGCGGTGCAAGAATCCCATCTGCGTCGGTTAGGGCTGCTGGCGGGCGTGGACGCGAAGGCGCCGGTCGGAGTGCGGGTGCTGGATGGCTGGTGGGTGCACGGCGCGACGTATGAGGCCTGGCAGCAGCGGCTGAAGAGCGCCGTGCATGAACTCCATACTCGCGACCCGATGGCCGACGGACTGTCCCGGGGTGCCGCACGTGACCTTCTGGCGCTGCCGGACGAGTCGTTGCTTGACGCGGTCGTTCGCGAAGCGGGACTCGAGCAGGGGGGCGGTCACATCCGGGTGGCCGGCGCTCAACCGGATCTCGGCCACGCCGAAGTTGCGGTAGCCGAGCTGGAGGTCCGGCTGCGGGCCGAGCCCTTCCGGGCCCCCGAGGCCGATGAGCTGTCGGCATTGCAGCTCGGCGCCCGCGAACTGGCCGCGGCCGAGCGCGCCGGCCGGATGCTGCGGCTGCGCGATGGCGTGGTGCTACTGCCTACGGCGCCTGCTCTCGCGATGCGGGAGCTGACCCGGCTCGAGCAGCCATTCACCACCAGCCAGGCGCGGCAGGCGCTTGGCACGACTCGGCGTGTCGCGATCCCATTGCTCGAACACCTGGACGCGCGCGGGTGGACCCGTCGATTAGATGCCGGACACCGCGAGATCGTCCGTTAGCAGCGCTCCTCGTCGTCGCTGATGCGTTCGAGCCCCTCGCGCGACAGCGCCCTGACGAAGCCGAAAGCGTGCATCCCGGCCTTGCCGGGATTGTGGGCAATCCATTCGTTGGTCTTTTCCAGCGCCTTGGTTACCTCATCGCGTTTGACCTGNNGTAATTCTGTCGTCGCCCGGATCCTCGCTGGCTTGGGCGACCGCGACGGGATTCTTGAACGCGTACGCAATCCCATGCACGGCATCGTGGTTGAGCGCCCAATCAACTTCGCTGGGCCGCAGTCCGTTCACCGCCAGGATGCGGTAGTCGTTGCCGTCGTTTGAGTTACTCACCTGGCGATGGTCCTTCCCTGAGTGCCCGCGAGTAAGTGGCTGACGATGGACTGAAAATGATGTCGCGCAGGCATTTCGATGAAAGTTCACCCCCAATACTCCACGAAAGGGGGCCTGCCCGCTCGCCGAACGACTGCGACTGTTAGCTGGCGCGCGGGTTTTCCAGGACGACGGCGACGCCCTGACCTGAGCCGATGCAGACCCAGATGACCCCGTAGCGGGCGTTGCGTTCTCGCAGCTCGGTCGCCAGCGTCAATACGTAGCGACCGCCGGTGGCGCCGAACGGGTGCCCAATCGCGACCGCGCCGCCGTTGGGGGTGAGTTTTTCGTCGGGGACGACAAATCCGTCCAGCTGGTTCGGCAGTTCACGCAGCACGCCCAGGGCTTGGGCGCTGAACGCTTCGTGCACCTCGCCGAGGGTGAAACTAGCTGCACGTTCGGCCGCGAGCGTGAAACTAGCTTCACGTCCATGCGCAGGCCCGACAGTCGTACAGTAAGCGGCTGTAGCCATCTAGGGCCATCCCCACGCGAAGGTGAGGACTCATGACCGAACGCATGGAGACCCAGCGCACCATCGCGGCATCGGCCCCCGATATTTTCGCGGTGCTATGCGACCCGCAGGGGCACGTCGCGATCGATTCCTCCGGGATGCTGCAAGACGCCGAAGGCGATCCGGTGCAGGCCGTCGGCGACAGCTTCGTGGTCCACATGGACCGGGAGTCACTGAACGACTTTCCGCAGTTCGGCAAGTACGACGTCACCGTCGAAATCAACGAGTTCGAACAAGATCGGCTGATCTCGTGGACGGTTCTCGGCCAGCTGCGGCCGCAGATCGGGCACGTCTACGGTTATCGGCTGCAGCCGGCCTCGGACATCGGCGACGGCGGGGGCACGCTGGTCACATCGTTTTATGACTGGTCGAACATCGACCAGAAGTGGCGGGACGCCAAAATCTTCCCGATTATGTCTGAGGGCGCGTTGCGGGCAACTCTGGGGATTCTGGATCGCACGGTCCGCCGGGGTTATACCCGCGGGTAATTCGGCCCCCTGCCGATCGGCATCGAAAGGAACGGCTCAACATGACGACAGAGGCCGAAGAGACAACAGGGCGCGAAAGCCATCGGCATAGCCCTCAATTGATTCCGCGCCGGCTCCTGCGAAGTGGACAGGTTCATCACCCTGCCGTGCTGGACGAGGCCAAGCGAAGAAGCGAGGATTTTCAGCTGCGCCTTGCCGACCGGATAACGTCGTTCGCCGGCTCGATGAACTTCGTCTGGCTGCATGCGGCGCTGTTCGGCGTGTCGATGGTGTTCCTAGAACGAAGCCCCTGGCCGACACTGACTCTGGTGGTATCGCTCGAGGCGATATTTCTGTCGACATTCGTGATGATCGGCCAGAACCGTCAGGCGGCATTCCAACAGTCCAGGGCCGACCATGACTTCCAGACCCAGGACTTGGAACTCAAGACCAACACCGACCTCACTCGCCAGATCCATGTGCTCACAGAGGAATTGCACCGACGCTTCATGCCGCCGGGACCCAGTTAGGAAAGTTTTACGACGTCTTGAGGGGGCGGTTTTCGCGCACTCCGCGATACATGCCCCATCGCACGACGTACGGCATCACCAGCCGCTTGACCGACCATGACGGCAGACGGAACGCCTGGCCAGTGGGTAGGAAGACTTCCAGCCCGTTCGCCTGTGCCCCCACCAACGAGCCCCACCGCCGGCCCGGCGTCCGATACGTCCGCATCTTTTTGCCTGCGAACTCGGCGAGGATGTTATGGGCCACCAGCGCATCCCCGCGATTGCGGGCGGAGCTGCGCAGTGGGTCGCTAGCCGCGACGTCGCCGACGGCGTAGACACCGTCCTGGCCTGGCACCTTCAGCTCGGGCGTCACGCGAACGAAGCCGTCTTCATCGAGGAGCTCTGCCGGTAGCCAACCCGTGTTGGGTTGCACCCGCCCTATCGCCCAAAGCACGGCATCCGAGGAGGCCGGGGGCTGCCCGGTGCTCCACTGGACCGGTTCGCTGGTGATCTCGGAGTCGTTCGACAGCACGGCGCGATGTCCCGGGTGCAGGCCGACGCCCAGGTCGGTCAGGCGCCCCTGGATGCGGTTCCAAGTCCGGGGGTGATATCCGACCAGTGCGCGATCTCCGGGGAAGTACAGGTCGACGCGCTTGTGCGGCCAGGTGGTTGCGATGTTGACCGCGCTGCTCACTGCTGCCGCGCCGCCTCCCACCACAATCACCGAGTCGGCAGCGGCCAGGCGCTGGTGTGCGGCGTGTAGATCGGTGCTGATCTCGGCGGCTGACTGCAGCGTCGGCCGGCGCCAGAAGCCGTTGCTAACTCCTGTGGAAATGATCAGCGTGTCGTATTCCTCCGCGATCGTCGTGCCGTCCTCGCCTACACCGAAGACGGTTCGGGCCGCCAGGTCGACTCCCGTCAGCGTGGCCTGAACCTTCCGCGCCCCGTCCAGGCGCCGGAAGTTGTCGAACGGAATCCAGTAGTCGCGGGCCCAATCGTCCGGGCGGGCTAGTCGGACTCCGAGCTCTTGCCCACTCACCAGCGCTGGTTTGACCGAGATTCCGACCACGTCGGCATGCGGGGCCAGACGGATGGCGGCCAGGATGCCGACATCACCGAGCCCCGCGACGACAACGCGTTTGCGCTTCATGTAATCATCTTGCCGATATCTTCCGAGGTGGCCTGGGGACGAAGCGCGGCACCCGGTCGATGACTTCCTGATAACGCGGTCGGCGTTGCAGGCTGCGGGTCTCCATCAGCGGAATACTGGCGCCCAGGAGCATGCCCAGCATCAGGACCGCGCCCGCGAACAACCACCACGCATCCGACGGAGACGCGGCCACACCGAACAATGCCAAGGCGAACCAGAAACCGAACTCCCCGAAATAGTTTGGATGCCGCGACCAACTCCACAGACCCCGGTTCATCACCTCGCCGGGTTGCGCGCTCCTGACGAACCGTTGCAGCTGCACGTCGGACACGAGCTCCGTGGTCACCGCTGCCAAACCGACGACGAAGGCGACCGCGGTGAGCGACCTGATGTCGCCACCCACGCCAGCCAGGCGGCGCCTACCCCAACAGCCAGGATGTACGCGAGGGTAACGACCGCGAGCGATCGCGACTTGGTCATGGTGCCGCCAGCATTTTCGCTGATTCGGGATACACCTCGAGCTGAACGCGGCCGACGACGCAGTTCACGCTGGCCTCCTTGCGCGCAAATTCCGGGGTGTTCCGGCCCTCGGCCAGGGTCGGAAAACTGTAACACGTTCTATTAATGCATCTCGGCAAAGTTGCTAGTCAAACCGTCTTCGCTGCGCCGCAACTG
>PLSK01000290.1:0-5209 GCA_003165155.1 Mycobacterium sp.
ATGAGCAGACGGCTGACAGTCGAAGCCACGAGCGGCGCCTGGCAGGCCCCGGCGAGTCCCTTCGCCATGACCAGCGAACCGGGGTCGTACCCGCGGTGGGAATCCAGCAGCGCCTCTTGTCCCTGAAACAGCCGCCGATACGGCGCGGGTATCCGGTTGCCGCCGTGTTCGCAGGTGATGATGAAGGTATCCGTGGGGACGACCCGTCACCACGGCAGCTCGGGCAATTGCCGAAACACCTGCCGCGTACCGTCGCCCCATTCGCTGCTGAGCGCGGTGAAGTAGGCGTCCCCCTCGTCGAACCGGCGCCGCTGGTGCACTTCGAGGCTGTCGCGCTCGTAGCAANNGGCGAAAGTACGCGGTCGAGGATTGGCTTACCGTACTTGGTTTCACCGGTCTGAAAGAAGGATGTGTCGGTTCCTGCTTCGATGAAATTGCCCTCGGCATAGATCCGGAACAGCCGCATCGGCTCGCCGTCGATCTGCCCACCGACGATGAAGGAGGCATTGAACTTAATCTTGTTCTCTTGCAGGTACTCACCGTCGCGTTTCTCGATATCGCGCATCGCATCCGCGACCAGCCTCGCGACGTCAAACATGGTCGCGGCGTCCAGGATGTTCGTGGCCGCGCCCTCGTCAGCGCAGCGCTGCGTCAAGACACCGATGACGGCCTGGGTTCCGGCCAGGTTTCCCGAACTCAGCAGAACGATAACGCGGTTGCCGCGNNGTACGGGAGTCCGAGGCGAAAATCATCCCCTTGTCCAGCATTACGCCTATGCAATACGTCATGTGATGAGCCTTCTGTGCATCGAACCCCCCGTGTTCATAGTGTCACGTGCCACCGACGTCGAGTTGTTGGGCGATTTCGCGGCACTCGGCCCGACGACTCGACGTTCGGCGTCATAGCCGCGCACGTGGGTCTCGGGAGCCACCCAAACCGACAACGCGATCGAACGTATTGACCACCTTGAACACATATCGCTAAGTTGTTCAAATGCGTGTCGGCGGCGTGACCAGACCGGTGCCGACAGCGTTGTTGACCGCCGCCACCGACACGCTGCGGCACCTGGGTCCCCGGCGTTTTAGCCTTACCGCGGTCGCCGAGGCCGCCGACGTGTCGCGCGGCACCGTGCACAACGTGTTGGGCAGCCGAGACGACGCCATCGCCATCGCGCTCAACCACTTGGCGGCCGGGTTCATCGAAACGATGGCCGGGGTGATCGGTGAAGAGGCCAGCCTGGCCGAGCAGGCGGCGGCCGCGGCGGTGCTGATCTGCGCGCATCGCCAGCACTCGGCGTCCACACCGCGCGGCGTGAATCAGAGCATCCTGGTGTTGCTGCTGGAACACGACGGCGAGGTGCTGATGCGGCGCGCGATCGACCTGTGGAAGCCGCTGGTCAAAGACGCGCAGGCCGCTGGAGAAATCCGGGCGGATATCGATGCGGCGCGGGCCAGTGAATGGATTGTGCGGGTGTTGTTCAGTTTCGAGTTATTGCCGCCCATCGGCGTGAACCTTGAGAATCCCCGGGCGGTGCGGCGTTTCGTGTGCGACCACATCGTCACCGGACTGGTAGGAGTTATTCGTGACTGAACCGGACTACGAAGTGGCGATCATCGGCGCCGGCCCGGGCGGCATCGCCACCGCGAAGCTGTTACGCGACAAAGGCATCACCGACTTCGTCATTCTCGAGCGTGGCCACGACTTCGGCGGCACCTGGCGCGATAACCACTACCCCGGGCTGGCGGTCGACATCCCGGTGCTGTGGTACCAGCTGTCGTTCGCGCCCAACCCGAACTGGACGCGGTTGTTCGCCCCGGGCCCCGAGATCTACCGGTACCTGCGCGACACCGCCCGCGGGCTGGGGCTGTACGAATATTTGCGCGCTGATTCCGAAGTTGTCCAACAGAAGTGGGATGCGGCGGNNCGACTTCGAGGGAACCATCCTGCGGCCCAACGCCTGGGACGACGACTACGACACCGCAGGCAAGCGCATCGCGGTCATCGGCACCGGGTCCAGCGGTGTGCAGATCGCCGGCGCGTTGTCGGCGACGGCCGGGAGTCTTGAGGTCTATCAACGCACCCCGGCGTGGGTGTTGCCGAAGATCGACTTCGACCTGCCGGGCTGGCTGCATGCTCTGTTGCGGGTGCCCGGGGTGTTCGGCGCGGTCAACGCCGGGGGCCGGGCAGCCATGGACGCGTTCATGGTGGCGCCGCTCGTGCATCTTTTTCCGCGTCTGCCGGTCGGGCTGCTGGTGCGGGCGATGCCGTTGTATGACAAGTGGTGCCGTTTTCTTTACCGGCTGCTGCTGCGGGGGGTGGTCAACGATCCTGCGACTCGTCGCGCGCTGGTGCCGCGGTATGGGCTGATGGCCAAACGGCCGGTGATCTCCAGTACTTTCCTGCCGGTGTTCAACAACCCGAACACGCATCTGATCACTACTGCGATCGAACGAATCACTGCCACCGGCATCCGCACTGTCGACGGTGTTGATCATCCTGCCGATCTGATTGTGCTGGCCACGGGTTACGAGCTGTGGACTGATCCGGAAACCTATCGTCCTAGAACCATTTTGGGTTCCGACGGTTTCGACCTGGCCGATGATTACCGTGCCAATGGGTTGCGCAGCTACGCGGGCACCGCGCACCCGCGGCTGCCCAACCGGTGGGAGATCGTCGGACCGCTCGGGTTCGTCGGTTTTGCGTGGCCGGACTTCGTCGAGACCATGGCGGCCCACGCGGTGCGCATCATCGAGGAGACCAGGCGTCGCGGGGCCGTGGTGGTAGCGGTCAACCAGGAGGCGTTTGAATCCTGGCACGACCGGATGCTGACTCAGGGAAAGGCCGTCCACTTGTATCTGACGGCGTGTAACCCCGGCCTGTCCACGTACTTCATCAACTCGCAGAGCGACACCGTCTACCACCGGCCCCAGACGATCCTCGGATCGCGCCGGTTTGCCCGTCGATCTCCGTTGACGGACTATGACTTTCAACGTCGGCGCGCTTTGCCGCGGCCGGCACCGCTAGCAAAGGAGCTCTCGGCATGAGTGAATACCCGTTGGCCGGCAAGGTCGCCTATGTGACGGGGGCCGCCCGCGGCCAGGGCCGGTCGCATTGTGTGCGGCTGGCGCGTGCCGGCGCGGACGTCGTCGCGATCGACGCCTGCGGTCCGGTGTCCGAGTTCAACGGCTATCCCCCGGCGTCGCCGGAGGATCTCGCCGAGACGGTCGGCCTGGTCGAGGGCGAGGGTCGCAAGATCCTGGCCGATGCCGTCGACGTTCGAGACCTGGAAGGCCAACAACGGTTGGTTTCTCGGGCGATCGAACAGTTCGGCCGCCTGGACATCGTCGTCGCCAACGCCGGTGTGCTCAATTGGGGTCGGCTGTGGGAGATTTCGGCCCAGCAGTGGCAGGACGCGATCGACACCAACCTGACCGGGGTGTGGAACACCATCAAATCCACGGTGCCGGCGATGATCGCCGCCGGCAACGGCGGCTCGATCATCAACATCAGCTCGGCGGCCGGAATCAAGGCCGTTCCCGGGTGTGGGCATTACTGCGCGTCCAAGTTCGGTGTTGTGGGCCTGACCAATTCATTGGCGGTCGAGCTTGGTGAGTTCGGCATCCGGGTCAACTCGGTGCACCCCTACGGCACCGACACCCCGATGGGCAACGACGTGGCGATGTACCAAATCTTCGCGGATCATCAGACGTACATCCACAGCTTCTCGCCGGGCGCTCTGCCAACGGACTCGCTGGCAGCGCCCGATTTGGTTTCGGACATCGTGCTGTTTTTGGCCAGCGATGCGTCGTCGCTCATTACTGCTGCTCAGATTCCGGCCGACAAGGGCTACCTGAAGATATGAGCTAAACGTCCCGGGTCCCCCGCTGAAGGCGTGGACACTGACAGCGTCGCCGTCTGCCGCAGCGTCCGCGCGGTTACCCGCACCCGCCTATTGGAACGACTCGGCACCATCAGGCCCGGCACGATGCACCAAATCGACGATGCCCTGGCCCTCATTCTTGGCATCCACACGGCATAGCACCGTGGCGAGCCAAGCGCCCGAAACCCTAGGCCCGAATCGGCCTGAGCCAGTGCGCCGGCAGGATGCATCACTGCATCATGATGCAGTGATGCTAGGATGGGGTGTGCGCACCACCATTGATCTCCCCGACGACCTGCACAAACAGGCACTGGCGATTGCGCGGGACACCCACCGCACGTTGAGCGAAACTGTCGCCGGCCTCATCCGACGCGGCCTGGGAGTCGGCAGCACCACCACGATCTCCACAGACCCGAGGACGGGGCTGCCTCTGGTGAGCGTTGGGACAGTCGTGACCTCCGAGGACGTGCGCTCATTGGAGGATGAGGGGTGACGGCGCTGCTCGACGCCAACGTGCTCATCGCACTGGTCGTCAGCGAGCATGTGCATCATGACGCCGCCGCGGAATGGCTATCGGCATCCGACACAGCATTTGCGACGTGCCCGATCACACAAGGCAGTCTTGTTCGATTCCTGGTCCGGACGGGGCAAACCGCGGCAGCTGCGCGGGATGTCATCAGTGCGGTCGAGGGCGCGAATCGCCACGAGTTCTGGCCCGACGGCGTCTCTTTCACCGATGTAGAGGTCGGTGGTGTGGTCGGTCACCGACAGGTGACAGATGCCTACCTTGCTCAGCTGGCACGAAGCCGCAAAGGACAGTTAGCGACTCTCGATAGCGGCCTGGCGCATCTGCACAGCGACATCGCGGTTCTGATACCTACGGAAATCTGATGTCCGACGGTCCAGCGCATGGTTCAGCGGCGCCGGCGGATTGGTCGTCGTTTCTCTGGATTTGAGCCGATCAGATCGGGACGAACCCAAGCTCTTCGGCGACCTGGCGTTGTGCTCGGTCGCGCGAGGCGAACGCCCGCGGCTCGCCTGGATCCAGCAGCGGCGGAACAACGATGGCTGCGACTGCCAGATGCCAGGCGTCCATCGCACGCAACGCGTGCTGGCGGACGAGTTGCAGGGCGTGCTGCTCAACCTGGTCTTGTGGCGCACCGAGCACGATCACCGGGCCCGCGAGGTCGCTGTCCAGCAGCGCGAGCAAACCCTTCTCATCACCACGGTCTGCACGCGCGGCCCGCACCAGCGCGCCCGAGACCTCGATCCTTGTCCACGTCCCGGTGACAGTCGCAATGTCTGGATCAGCCATCAGCGCGGTTGCCT
>PLSK01000290.1:5261-5464 GCA_003165155.1 Mycobacterium sp.
GCACTCACCGAGCGCGCGTTCGCGTCGCGTAACGTGCCCGCGGCGGCCGCTGCGGCGCGCAACTGCGCGCGCCGATCGCCACTGTCGGCGTCGGCGGCCGCGTCGAGGATCTCGGTTGCGACCGCGTTCAGGCTGCGGCCCTCACGCGCAGCACGCGCCACCAACCGGCGGTGAACATCCTCGGGCACCCGGAGCAACAGCTG
>PLSK01000178.1 GCA_003165155.1 Mycobacterium sp.
AGCATCCGGTCCGCCAGCGTGGACTTGCCGTGATCGATGTGAGCGATGATGCAGAAGTTCCGAATCTGCGCCGGCGCGGTGAACGTCTTGTCGGCGAAACTGCTGATGGGGATCTCCTGGGCTGATGCTTTTACGGTGTTCGACCGGCGGTTCGCGGACACGTCCAGCGTATCCATGCCGGGTGGCCCGGACACACTTGGACGCATTCGCACCCGGCTGTTGATGTCTATGGTGGGAATATGGCGTCTGCTCCCCGATCGCAGTGGAAGACGTTCCAGCGGTTTGCCGAGGACCTGGTGTTCAANNATCCAGCAAGCCGTGCAGATCACCGCAAAGGTGATTGCCGCAGTCACGCCGCAACCACCCGCCCCGGCCAACGCGGGTCGGCCGGTGACCAACACCAGCCTCCCCACCGCGCAGCGGGCCCGCAAAGTCGTCTACACCCCCGACCTCGACGGCCGCGCCGATCCCGGAGAGATCGTGTGGACGTGGGTGGTCTACGAGGACGATCCCACTCGCGGCAAAGACCGCCCCGTCCTTGTCGTGGGTCGTGACCGCAGCGTTCTGCTGGGCCTGGTGGTGTCCAGCCAGGAGCGCCATGCCGCCCACCCGGACTGGGTCGGGATCGGTTCTGGCGAGTGGGATTACGAAGACCGGCCCAGCTGGGTGCGGCTGGACCGGGTGCTGGACGTGCCTGAGGAGGGTATTCGTCGCGAGGGCGCGATTCTGGCGCGCGAGATCTTCGATGTCGTCGCCGCCCGGCTGCGCGCCGACTACGCCTGGCGTTAGCCGACGAACCGGGCAATCAGCCTTGCGTGATGTAGGACTGCAGCTGCCGCTGCTCGGCCTCGAGTTCTTCCATCCGGGTCTTCACGACGTCACCGATGCTGACGATGCCGATCAGCTTCTTCCCGTCGAGCACCGGTACGTGGCGCACCCGGTGCTCGGTCATCAGCATGCTGATGGCGTCCACCGTGTCGGACTTCGTGCAGGTGGCGACGGTCGAGGTCATGATCTTGGCGACCGGGCGAGTGAGCACGCCGGCGCCATGCGTGTGCAGTTGGCGCACGACGTCGCGCTCCGACACGATTCCGACCACACCCTCGTCGTCGACCACCACCATGGCACCGATGTTCCGCTGCGCGAGGCCGGCCAGCAGTTCCTGGACCGTCGCGTCCCTGCTGATCGTCACCACCGCCGCACCCTTGTTCCGCAAGACGTCTGCGATCCGCATCAAGGCCTCCCACCCGTTGTGATCTGCTTCACATCTCAGGCTACGCTAGCGCTCGCGCTGCGGAAGTCAACTCCGATTGGGGTACTACGTGCCGATCCGGGTTGCAATGATGAGGCAATGATCGAGATCACCCTGCTCGGAACTGGAAGCCCTATCCCTGACCCGAACCGCGCCGGGCCGTCGACCCTGGTGCGGGCCGGCGGGCAGGTGTTCTTAGTGGACTGTGGGCGCGGAGTGTTGCAGCGCGCGGCGGCGGTCGGCGTCGGCGCCGGCGGGTTGACGGCGTTGCTGCTCACCCACCTGCACAGCGACCACATCGGCGACCTCGGCGACCTGCTCATCACACGTTGGATCACTACTTTTGCGCCCGATCCCACGCCGTTGCCGATCATCGGGCCGCCGGGCACCGCCGAGACGGTAGAGGCGACGCTGAAGGCATTCGGCCACGACATCGGCTACCGCATCGCCCACCACGCGGACCTGACGGCGCCGCCGGCGGTGGAGGTTCACGAATACACCGAGGGCCCGGTGTGGGACCGAGACGGTGTATCGATCCGGGTGGCTCCCACCGATCACCGGCCGGTGGCACCGACCATCGGGTTCCGGATCGAATCCGGGCCGACGTCGGTGGTCCTGGCCGGAGACACGGTGCCCTGTGCCAGCCTGGACGAGCTGGCCGCCGGGGCCGACGCACTGGTGCACACCGTGATCCGCAAGGACATCGTCACGCAGATCCCGCAGCAGCGGATCCAGGACATCTGCGATTACCACTCGTCGGTAGAGCAAGCGGCGGCAACCGCGGCCCGCGCGGGGGTGGGGACCCTGGTCATGACGCACTATGTGCCGCCACTGGTGCCGGGCCAAGAGGACCAGTGGCGGGCGCTGGCCGCTTCCGAGTTCAGCGGGCGGATCGAACTCGGCGACGACCTGCACCGCATCGAGGTCGGCGCGCGGCCGTAACCGGTCGCCCGCCGGCACCGGCGGGATCGGCGGAACCACATTCCCCAAATCCGGGTCGATTGGCGGCAACGGCGGTTGGGGCGGCAACACCGGGTTGATCGGCAATCGCGGCGCTGGCGGGGCCACCGGGAGCGGCATCGGCGGTTTCGGCGGCAATGGCGGGGGGCCGGGCGGTACCGGCGCGGGCGCCCGGCTGATCGGCAATGGCGGCGTTGGCACCCCCGACGGCTTCCCCCGCTGCGGCGGGCCCGGCGGGCTGCTGTTCGGCTTCCCGGGTAAGCCCGGCACGCAGCCCCGGACCACCTAAGCCAGCCGGGTCACTTCTACGACCACATCCAGGTCGGTCGCGCCTTTCCCGGAGTAGATGCCCCGCAACGGGGACACGTCGGTGTAGTCGCGGCCCGCGCCCACGCTGACGTACTGCTCGGTGATCTCCGTGCCGTTGGTCGGGTCGTAACTCCACCAGCCTCCGGTCCATGCCTCAATCCAGGCGTGGCTTAGCCCGTCCACCACATCCCCTACTTTGGCGTTACGTTTCGGGTGCAAGTAACCCGACACATAACGCCCAGGAATTCCCATGCTGCGCAACAAAATCAGCGATACATGCACGAAATCCTGGCTGACACCTTTGCCCTCGTTCAAAGCGTCCAGCCCTGACGAATGCACGCTGGTGGTGCCCGGAAGATACTCCAACTCGCTGCGCACCCACTCGGCCGCGGCGACCACGGCTTCGTGCGGCTTGTGGCTTTTGGCGATCTTCTTGCCCACCGATGCAACGCGCTTGCTCTCTGGAGCGTGTTCGGTTGGGCGAATCAATTCGTCGAAGCGATCGATCACTGCCTCGGACCGCAGGTCGGCCCAGCTAACCTCGATCTCCGGCGGCTCTGGCGGCTCGGTCTCGACAACCGAGGACGACGTCACCGTGAGATCGGTGTGCGGCGCGTGCAGGTCGAACGCTGTCACGGCGGTGCCCCAGTAGTCGACGTAGCGGTAGGACCGGGTGGCCGGAATGGTTTCGACCCGGTTGAGGATCACGTTTTGCCTGCTAGTCGATTGCGGGGTGAGCCGGGCTTCGTTGTATGAAGCGGTGACGGCGGATCCGTAGGCGTACCCGGTTGTGTGCACTACCCGGAGCCGCCACATCAGGCGTCTCCGTTCCGGGCGAGCACCTTGGCGCGATGGCCCGCGTCCGACCAGGCCACCCACGGTGTGACATGGAAGTACTGCAGCGCCAACGCTTCTCCGACATCGGAACAGGTTGTCTGCAGGCTCGCCAAACGCGTATCGAGTGTCTCCAGCAGCACACCGGGTTGCACGAATTCCAGTTCGCTGCGTGCCTGCCCGAGCAACCGCTGCGCCTCCACGGTGGAGCCGATCCGGCTCTGCGAACGGTGCAACAACTCATCGATGCTGTGCTCGGCCAGCTTCAGCGAATAAAAAACCGAGCGCGGGAACAGCCGGTCGAGCAACATGAACTCGACCACCCGGGAGGCGTCCAGCACACCGCGATAAGTACGCAGGTAGGTGTCGTGCGCGCCCGCCGACCGCAGCAGCGTCACCCACGCAGGCGATGAGCCGCTGTCCCCCACCCGGGACAACAACAGCCGCACCGTCATGTCGACCCGCTCGATGGCGCGGCCCAGCACCATGAAGCGGTACCCTTCGTCGCGCGAGAGCGTCGAGTCGGCCAGGCCGGCAAACATCGCCGCGCGTCCTTCGATATAGGACAGAAATTCATGCGGCCCAAGGCGTTTGGCGGCACGTTCACGTTCAGCAAGGGCGTGGTAGGTGGTGTTGAGGCACTCCCAGGTCTCACTGGATGTCACTTCGCGTGCGCACCTAGCGTTTTCCCGCGCCGCGCAGATCGCGTCGACGATCGAGGAGCCGCCCTCGGTGTTGGTGCTGAAAGCGACCAGGTCAGTCAACGACCACACGTCCAACGCGTGATCCGGTGGCTCGATGCCGAGCACCTGCAGCAGCACCCGGGACGCCTGGTCCGGATCGACGCTGGAGTCCTCGAGTAGTTGGTGCAGCGCGACGTCCAGAATTCGCGCGGTGTCGTCGGCGCGCTCGACGTAGCGACCGATCCAATAGAGCGCTTCGGCGTTGCGGGCAAGCATCAGAGGGTCACCTGCTGCGTTTCCTGGTGCTTGCCCTGCGACTGCTTCTGCGTCCGCTGCGGCGAACCGTCCGGCGCCGGGTCCGGGGCGGATTTCTCCGATTTCGGCAGGGAACGCACGACCTCGGCCGCACCCAGCTCACGGGCACCGGCCGACGCGCGCGGTGCGAGCACCCAGGTGTCCTTGGAGCCACCGCCCTGGCTGGAGTTGACCACCCGCGAGCCCTCAACCAGCGCCACCCGGGTCAGCCCACCCGGCAGCACCCAGATGTCGTCACCATCGTTGACGCAGAACGGCCGCAGGTCGACGTAGCGGGGTGCCAGTGCGTCGCCGATCTGGGTCGGCACGGTCGACAGTTCCATCATCGGCTGGGCGATCCAGCTTCGTGGATCGTCGCGAATCTTCTTGGCGACGGTGGCCAATTCCTTGTCGGAGGCGTCTGGACCGAACACGATGCCGTAACCGCCGGATCCCTCGACCGGCTTGATGACCAATTCGTCGATCCGGTCGAGCACCTCTTCGCGTTCGTCGTCCAGCCAGCACCGGTACGTGTCGACGTTAGCCAGCAGCGGCTTTTCGCCGAGGTAGTACTCGATCATGGTCGGCACGTAGGTATAGACGAGCTTGTCGTCGCCGACGCCGTTGCCGATCGCACTGGAGATGACGACGTTCCCGGCGCGGGCGGCGTTGACCAGACCGGCCACCCCGAGCACCGAGTCGGCGCGGAACTGCAGCGGGTCCAGGAACGCGTCGTCGATGCGCCGATAGATGACGTCGACCTGACGTTCCCCGTCGGTGGTGCGCATGTACACCTGGTTGTCGCGGCAGAACAGGTCGCGACCTTCGACCAGCTCGACGCCCATCTGCCGGGCCAACAGTGAATGTTCGAAATAAGCGGAGTTCGCCACGCCTGGCGTCAAGACCACCACGGTGGGATCGGCCTCGTTGGTGGCCGCGGAGTTGCGCAGCGCCCGCAGCAGGTGCGCGGAGTAGTCGTCGACGGCACGCACGCGGTGCGTGGCGAACAGATTCGGGAAAACCCGCGCCATGGTGCGTCGGTTCTCCATGACGTACGACACCCCGGAGGGCGAGCGCAGGTTGTCCTCGAGGACCCGGAAGGTGCCCTTCTCATCGCGGATCAAGTCGATGCCGGCGACGTGGATTCGCACCCCGTTGGGCGGGACGATGCCCACGGCCTCGCGGTGAAAATGTTCGCAGGAACTTATCAACCGGCGCGGGATGACACCGTCGTTGAGGATCTCCTGATCGCCGTAGATGTCGTCGAGATACATCTCCAGGGCCTTGACCCGCTGGATGATGCCGCGCTCCANNTCGATGAACGCGCGGCCCAGCGCTTCGGAGCGGGCTTCGAGCTCCGAGGCGTCCGACGGCGCAAGCTCCGCGTAGATGCCCTTGTAGGGGACGCGGACATTACCCTGAGCATCGAACATCTCGTCGAAGGCCAGCGAATAGGAATCCGACGTGCCGTACCCGCTGAAGATGTCCTCAGGGCGTGCCTGCGGACGCGCAGCGCCGCGTGGCTTCACCCTGGTCTCCTCAAGCTGGTCCGTAACACTCACTTTTCAGATGCTGCCTCAAATTGGCCTTTTGGCAGGCCACGAGTTCCCCTTTTGGGAGAAAACGTAACCGACTGATAACCTGAGAAGTCGCTATCGGGTGAATTGACCCCGAGGCAAAAGCCGAACTTAGGAAAAGACGGGAACTAACGCGTGGCCAACATCAAGTCGCAGCAGAAGCGCAACCGTACCAACGAGCGCGCTCGACTGCGCAACAAGTCGGTGAAGTCGTCGCTTCGCACCGCTGTTCGCGCGTTCCGCGACGCCGCCGACACCGGCGACAAAGAGAAGGCCGCCGAGTTGCTGCTGACGACCAACCGCAAACTGGACAAAGCGGCCAGCAAGGGCGTAATCCACAAGAACCAGGCCGCCAACAAGAAGTCGGCTCTGGCGCGGACCCTCAATAAGATCTGAGCCCGACCTATCGGGCGGACGGCTCACCGGCCCCGGTCGGACACCAGTTCAGCAACTTGCCTGACCGCGGATTCCAGCGCGTAATCGGCATCCGCGACGGCTCCTTTGACGTTGGCGTTGAGCGCCGCCACCACTCTCATCGCGGTTGCCACCGTGTCACCCGACCAGCGGCGGGCCTGCTTCTGGGCTTTCTGCACCCGCCAGGGTGGCATTCCCAGCTGCGCTGCCAGCCGGTAGGGGTCACCGGATAGCGGCCGCACCCGGCCAATGGTGTGCACGGCTTCGGCCAGCGCGTCTGCCAGCACCACCAGTGGCTCGCCCCTCATCATCGCCCACCGCAAGGCCTCCGTCGCTCCTGCGACGTCGCCGGCAACGGCCTTGTCGGCGATGTCGAAACCCTTCACTTCGGCCTTGCCGCTGTGATAGCGCCGCACCGCGGCGGCATCGACGTCACCGGCGGTGTCGGCGACCAACTGCGAACAGGAGGCGGCGAGCTCGCGCAGGTCGGAACCGACGGCGTCCAGCAGGGCCGTCACCGTCTCTTCGTCGGCCTTGACCCGCAGCGAGCGAAATTCCTTGCGGACGAAGTCGGCGCGCTCCCCGGCCTTGGTGATCCGCGCGCACGGATGTACCTGGGCACCAAGCGACTGCAGCTCGTTGGCCAGTGCTTTGGCTCGGCCACCGCCCGAGTGCACCACTACCAGGATCGTGCCCGGCGGGATGTCGGCGGCGGTCGACGCGATCAGCGCGGCGGCGTCCTTGCCCGCTTCCGCGGCCGCTTCCAGCACGACGACCCGCTCGTCAGCGAACAGCGACGGGCTGAGCAGTTCGGTGAGCTCGTAGGTGCTGACGTCGCCGGCCCGCATTCGGCTTACCGGGACGTCTTGGCCGCCCAAGCGATCGCCCGGCTCGGTGCCCGCCCGCTTGCGCGCACCCCGCAGCACCTCCGCCACCGCTCGCTCGACCAGCAATTCCTCGTCGCCCAGCACCAGATGCAACGGCAAAACCTCAGTCACCCCACGATGGTGTCACGAAGGGCCGACCAGTCATGACAGGGGACTCTCAGAGGGCCTCTGAAAGAGACTCCGATAAGAACCAGGCCAGCAGGCACAAGCCGCCGGCCGTCGCGGCCAGGCGCATCGACGTGCGAAACCAGCTCGGAAACCACCCCTGCAACCAGCAAAGCCGCCGCAGCAGCAGGGCCAGCAGAGCCACCAGGACAGTGCCGCCGCCCACCGTGAGCACCCCGGGCACACCCGCGGGAGCGGCGACAGTCGCCATCGGCACGCCCGCGGCCCACCGCGCCACACTCAACACCCACCACAGCTCCGGCCCGGTAAAGCGGATCAAGAACTGGGCACCGGCCGGCCACAACACACACAACGCGGCCGCCGCGCTGCCCAGNNGCGATCGCTGCCGCCACCGCCAGATTGGCGGCCACGGCCACCAGACTGACCCGGCCCGAGATACCGGCGATCAGCGGGGCGGTCACCACATGCGCGGCGCAGGCAACCGCGAGCGCATCGGCCAGCGGCTTGGGCCAACCTCGCCCGGCCAGGCGCCGCGACCAGACCGGTGCAATCACCACCAGCGCGGCCGTCGCCAGCACGGACAGTGCGAAGCCAGCATCGACAGCCAGCTGGGGAGCAACGGCCAGGAGAAACAACACCGAGGCACACAATGCCGGTATCGCTTGCCGGCGACGTGACGACAGGATTCCGGCCAGCGCGATGACGGCCATCATGGCCGCCCGCAACACACTCGCCGTCGGTTGCACCACGATGACGAACGCCAACAATGCCAACGCGGCTAACAGCACGGCGGCGCGCGGACCGATCACGCGGGCCGAGAAGAGCACGGCCGCGCACACGATCGTGACATTGGCCCCCGACACCGCCATCAAGTGCGTCATGCCCGCCGCACGAAACTCGCGGCCGGTATCGGCGGTGACCGCCGAGGTATCCCCGAGGACCAGGGCAGGCAGCATCGCGGCTTGTTCGCCAGGCAATACCTCCTGGACGGCTGCGGCGAACCGACTGCGAACCGTGTGAGCGGCCCGCTGGACCGCACCGGCCCGGCCCATGCGCGGCCGGCCCGCCACGTTGAGCACAGCGACCGTCAGATCGTTGCGGGTCGGACGACCGATGCGCGCGGCGAACTGCACCGGCCGGCCCGCCATGACTGCGCCTGCTTGCGAGCCCGTTTCCGAACCGAAGTCCGATACCCGTCCGAAAACGACCACCAGGCCAGACATCTCGTCGGTACGCAGGCGTTGCAATGTCGCCCGAAACATCAGCCGGCCCCGGCCAAGCGACACCGCGCTTTCGCTGGGGGTGACCGTCACCGGCGCGGCTGTCCCGAACGCCGCGCTGATCGGGTGCCGAGCTACCGCCTCGGCGCGCAGTGCGACCGCGAACCCGAAGCCCGCTCCCGCCACACCGATCGCCACCAGGCCTGCACTGATCCCCCGCAGCCGGGAACCCCGGCCGGTCCGGCGCACCGCGTAACACAGCAGCGCGAGCGAGACTGCGGTCAGCACCACGCAGCACCACGCCAACACCCGGCCGACGGGCCACACGATGCCGGCGGCGGTCACTATCCAGCTGGTAAGCGCCGCCGGGACCAGGCGCACGTCGATGCGCGCAGGAACCGGTCGAGCGCGGTCAGACACGGACCAGGGCACGCAGCTTGTCGAGCCGCGACGGCCCGATGCCGTCGACGTCGGCGAGCTGGTCGACGCTGGTGAATTTGCCGTTGGCCTGCCGCCATGCCAAAATCGCGGCTGCGGTTACCGGTCCGACCCCGGGCAGCGCATCCAGCTGCTCCACGGTCGCGGTGTTGAGGTCGAGCACCGGCCCCCTTTTTGGAACCGTCGTTGGACCCGCCTTTGGACCCCCAGTCGGCTTGCCCGGCGTCGATACCGGTGCCGGCCCCGGGGCCGAGCCGGACGCCACCGAGCTGCCGAGCGCTTTCGGCAATCCGGGCAACGGAGCCAGCCCGACCACGATCTGCTCACCGTCGCCGACCGGGCGAGCCATGTTCAACCCGATGGTGTCGGCCCCGTCCATCGCACCGCCGGCGGCCTGCAATGCATCGGCGATCCGAGCCCCCGGAGCCAGGGTGACCAGTCCAGGGGTGTGCACCAGGCCGACCACGCTGACCACCACCGGTCGGTCCGAACCGCCCGGCTGGGCGGCACCTGGAGCGGCCGACGATTTCGGGCTCGGTCCCGAAGTTCCCGAGACCCGTTCTACCGGGGGTAGCTTGGCCGACATCACCGGTGGGGGTCGATCGCGCAGCAAGGTGAACACGGTGACCAGCACGGCGAGAATCGCCACTATCGCCGCCGCGATGGCACCGGCGCGGCCGGGATCGGCACGTACCCTGGCCAACCAGCCTTCGCGCTGGGACGCGTCGGGTAACCACCGCGGCAGCAACGAGTTCTGGTCGTCTTCTGAGGCGTCCTCGGTTGGGGCGCAATCGTCGGCCTCGACCGCGTCGGCATCCGGGTCGCCACTGAGCCGACGCTGCAGTCGCTCGGCGGGAAGTTCTGATCGCATGCGACGACGGTAGGTGCGGTGACCGCCCTAACGACCCCCGTCGACGGCGTCGCGAGGCCCGCTTGTGGATTAATCCGAGGCTGTGCACACGCCCCTGAAGCGATGGGTCAAGATGGAACTAGACCCGGATAGAGGAGAGGCTGCCGTGCAACTGGCGCTCACAACAGAGGAAGCCGCGTTCCGCGACGAACTTCGCGGCATCTACACCACCCAGATCCCGGCGGAGTTGCGCGAGCTGGTGCGCGAGGGCTCGTCGATTAGCCGGGAACAACTGGTCGCGAGTCACAAGATCCTGAACGATCATGGGCTCGCGGTACCCAATTGGCCGGTCGAGTGGGGCGGCAAGGACTGGACACCCACCCAGCACCAGATATGGGCCGACGAGATGCAATTGGCGTGCGTGCCCGAGCCGCTGAACTTCAACGCCAAGATGGTCGGCCCGGTGATCGCCGAATTCGGCTCGGAGGAGATCAAGCAGCGTTTCCTGCCGCCGACGGCCAGCCTCGACATCTGGTGGTGCCAGGGCTTCTCCGAGCCTGAGGCCGGCTCGGACCTCGCCTCATTGCGCACCACCGCCGTCCGGGACGGGGACAGCTACGTCGTCAACGGGCAAAAGACCTGGACGACGCTGGGCCAGTGGGCTGATTGGATCTTCTGCCTCGTACGTACCGACCCGCAGGCGCCCAAGCGCCAGGCCGGGATCTCATTTCTGCTCTTCGACATGAAGACGCCGGGCATCACTGTGCGGCCCATCAAGACCATCGACGGCGGCCACGAGATCAACGAGTTGTTCTTCTCCGACGTTCGCGTACCCGCCAACCAGCTTGTCGGAGAAGAGAATCACGGCTGGACGTATGCGAAATACCTGTTGGGAAACGAACGCACCGGCATCGCCGGAGTAGGCCGGACCAAAGTACGCCTGGCCGAGGTGAAAAAGCACGCCGCGGAAACCGGGGTGCTCGACGATCCGCTGTTCGCGGCCCGGCTGGCCGAGGCCGAAAACGAGCTGCTGGCACTGGAACTCACGCAGGCCCGGGTGGTGTCTGACTCCTCGGGCGGCGAGCCCAACCCGGCATCGTCGGTGCTCAAGTTGCGCGGCAGCCAATTGCAGCAGATTGCCACCGAGCTGCTGGTCGAGGTGGCCGGCGCGGACGCGCTGCCCGTTGATGGCGACCAAATCGCTTCACCCAGCTGGGCACAGACCAGCGCGCCGCGCTATCTCAACTACCGCAAGACGTCGATCTACGGCGGCAGCAGCGAAGTGCAGCGCAACATCATCGCGTCGACCATTCTGGGATTGTGAGGCAGCCATGGACTTTCAATTGAGCGACGAGCAGGCCCTGCTCCGCGACACCACCCGCGACCTGCTGTCGCGCAGCTATGACCCGGAGAGCCGCAACAAGGTCATCGGCTCCGATCTCGGCTGGAGCCGCGAGGTCTGGAGTCAGCTGGCCGACACCGGGATTCTCGGCCTCGGCTTCGATCCGGACGAGTCCGGACAGATCGAGATCATGGTGGTGCTCAACGAGATCGGGCGACGGTTGGCGCCCGAACCGGTCGTACACGCCGCCCTGGCGCCCGGCGCGCTGATCGCCGAACGGGGCAGCGAGGAGCAGAAGCGGCTACTGGACGACGTGGCGGCCGGCCAACGGCTGCTGGCTTTCGCCCACCTGGAAGCAGGCCACCGCAAGCCGACTGCTGACGTGGCTACCAAGGCCGTGCGGCAAGGCGATTCGTGGACGTTGAGCGGGCGGAAGAACCCGGTACTGGCGGGTGACTGCGCCGACACCCTGGTGGTCAGCGCCGCGTTGCCAGATGGCGGCACCGGGCTGTTCCTGGTCGATGCCGAAACGGTTACCCGCCATAGTTACCCGACATTCGACGGGCAGCGCGGCGCTCAGATCGACCTGGACAAGGCGCCGACCGAGCCTCTCGGCGGCGCTGTCGACGCCGCGCCCGCTATCCGCGACACCATCATCCGCATCCAGTCCGCGTTGTGCTGCGAGGCGGTCGGCGCGATGGAGGAAGCCCTTCGCCTGACCACCGATTACCTGAAAACCCGCAAGCAGTTCGGCGTCACGCTGAACAAGTTCCAGGCGCTCACGCAGCGCGCCGCTGACATGTATGTCTCGCTGGAGCTGGCCCGCAGCATGAGCCTGTACGCGGCGATGTCGATCGCCGACGGCAACCTCGACCCGGTGATCGCGTCGCGCGCCAAGCTGCAAATCGGGCGCTCCGGCCGACACATCGCGCAGGAGTCGATCCAGATGCACGGCGGCATCGGCGTGACGGCGGAGTACCCGGTCAGCCACTACGCGGCCCGACTCACCGCAATCGAAAACACCCTGGGCTCCTCGAACGACCACCTGCACAACCTGATCGACCACATCGCCGACTACGACTTGGCCCGCCTCTAGCTCTCGGTTGACTCCCCCGCTGAGCCCGACTGGGGCAGCTGACTGGCAAGGTACTCAGCGAGCGACTTGATCGTCGGATAGTCGAATACCGCGGTAGCGCTGATCGTGAACGCGCCACCGAACTGGCTGTACAACCGGTTGCGGAGCTCGACCGCCATCAGTGAATCCGTGCCCAGGTCCAGGAACCCGCTGGTCGCGGCCGGCGGTTGCGCGAGCCGCAGGAAACTTTGGACTTCGCGCTGTAGGTATTCGGTGAGGAATTTGGCCCGCTGCGCCTCGGGCACCTCGTGCAGTTGCCTGAGCAACTCACCGTCGGCGGTTTCCTCCGCGACAGCACGCGGCAACACGTGGTCGAGAATCGGTGGGCGAGATCCGCCCAGCAGCTTCGCGGCACGCTGCCAGTTGGCTTTGATGACGGTTGCCTGTCCAGTTCCGTTGGCGACAACCTCGGCGAGCGCGTTGAGGGCGGCCGTGGGTTCCAGCGGAATCAGACCCTGCACACTGAGATTGGCGCGCGCCGCCTCCGACGAGGCCATGCCTCCCTTGGCCCAGGGACCAAAGTTGACGCCGGTCGCCGGCAGGCCTTGCGCCTTTCGTTCCGCGACCAGGCCGTCGAGCAGCGCATTGGCGGTCGCGTAGTTGGCCTGGCCGGGTGGACCGAGCACGCTCGAGACCGACGAATAGACGATAAAGAAGTCCAAATCGTCTTTCTTCGTCAACCGGTCTAAGTGGTAGGCGCCGAACGCCTTGGGCGCCAACGTCGTCCGGAATCGTTCCAGCGTCTGTTGCGATAGCAGCGCGTCGTCGAGGACGCCCGCCAAATGCGCCACTCCCGCGAGCGGTGGCAACTCCGCACGGATCCGTCCCAGCAACTCATCGACCTGGGACTCGTCGCCGACGTCGGCCGCGAAGGTGTGGATCCGGCATCGGTAGCGCTCGGTGATATCAGCGATTGCCCGTTGTGCATCCGCGTCGGGCGTGTGCCGGCTGGTCAACACGATGTCACCCGCCCCGAGTTGGGCCAGATAGGCCGCCGTGTGCAGGCCGAGGGCGCCGAGGCCGCCGGTGATCAGATAACTCCGATCGCCTTGCGGCTGCAGCGGTCTCGGTATCTGCAGCACAATCTTTCCGATGTGCCGCGCTTGCTGCATGCGACGGAACGCGCTCTTCGCCTCCGTCAGCGGGTAGATCTCGGCGGGTAACGGCGTCCACTCGCCGGCGGCCAGCCCTTCCGACACCTCGGTCAGCAACCGCTTTATGTGCTCGGGGTCNNGCCATCTGCTCCTGAGTCCAGATGTCTCGCTTGGCGATCTCGGCGAACCGGCCGTTCTGGGCGGTGGCCCGCACGGTCGCCTCGACGAAGCCTTCGTTGGTGAGGCTGTTGAGCACCACGTCCACGCCGGCGCCGTCGGTGTCGGCGAGGATCTGGTCGGCGAAGTCCGTACTACGCGAATCGTAGACATATTTCACACCCAGCTTGCGCAGCGCTGCGCGTTTGTAGGTGCTGGCGGTGGCGAAGACGATCGCGCCGTGTTGCTGCGCCATCTGTATCGCGGCCAGGCCAACACCACCACTGGCGGCGTGAATGAGCACGCGGTCACCGGGCTGCAGCTGCGCCCAGTCGAACGCGAGTCGGGCCGTGAGTGCCGCAGCGGGAATGGTGGCCGCCGCTACCGAGCCCAGCCCGTCGGGCAGCGGTGCCAGCAATTGGACCGGCACATTGAACCGGCTGGCGAACGCGCCCTGCATGAAGCCGTAGACGCGTTGGCCTACCTCGAGTCCGGTGACGCCGGTACCCAATTGTGTGACGATGCCAGCGAAGTCACCGCCGATCGGGCCCGGATCTCCCGGATAGAGGCCCAGCACATTGAGCACATCCCGGAAGTTCAAACCGGCGGCCTCCACCCGGACCTGCACATAGCCGTCGTTCGGCGGCGGCACTTCCGTCTCGGTCAGACGCAGGTTGTCGATCGCTCCGCGTTCGGTGGGCGTCAGGACGTAATCGTTCGCCCGCGGTACCGCAAGGTGACCGCTGCGCGCCCACGGCAGCAACCGCGACGCCAGGAATTTTCCTTGCCGCAACGCGAGCTCAGGTTCCTCGAGGAATGTGCTCGGCGCACCGAGCAGGCCGGCCAGCGAGTGCACGGCCCCCTCAGCTCCGTCGTAATCGACCAGCCTGCACCGCAGGGCCGGTTCCTCGTTGATGATGTTGCGCCCGAGTCCCCAGAGCGCAGCCTGCATCGGGTCGACCGGTTCGCCGGCCTCGGTCGCCACGGCTCGTTCAGTGATGATCCACAGCCCGTTGGGAAGTTTGAGCCCCTTGTCGGCCTGCAGGGTGTGCACAACGCCGAGTAGATGAGCGATCTCGGCCTCGAGCCGCGCGGCAGCTCCAGCGCTCGACTCGTCCGGGTGCGGTCCGGCGCTGCGCCAGACGACGCCGGAGAACGGCATACCGCGCTCTTGAGCCTGCGCCAACAGCTGCCCCAAGGGCTCCGGATCGGTAGAACGGTCAAAAGAGATGCAGCCCGGCAGCTGGGCCGCCAGTTCGTCGAATCCGGCAATCAGCCAGGTGCCGAGCACGTTTCCGGCAGCCCCGGCAGCACTGCCCGATGCCGGCGGCGCCAGCTCCTGCCAGCCCAGCGTGTACAGCAGCCGGGCGGCATCGCCGCCGAGCCCGCGCAACAACGCCTCTCGAGGCGCGCGTTTGACCGTGAACTCGCGAATCCCGCCCAGGCGGCGGCCATCCCGATCGATGAAATCGAGATCGAAGACTTGAGTTTCGCTGTCGAGGCCGCTGGTGTGCCACCTCGCGCGGCAATAGAACCGTCGAGGCATCTTCTCCCGCAGTGTCACCTGCCCATACCGCAACGGCAAGAACAGATCATGCACCCCCTGTTCGGCCGCAAGAAGAGCCGGGAAGGCCGGGAAGGCGACTCCGGTGCACAGGTCGAGCAGCACCGGATGCATCGGCTCCGTTCCGAGATGCTCGGCGAGTTCTTCGCCGACGGTGATGTCGCCGATCGCCTCACCCTCGCCGAGCCACAGCGACTTCAGAGAACCGGACCAGTTAGGGCCCCATGCCAGCTCCATGTCGGCGAAGGTCTCGAACAGCTCCTGCGGACGCATGCGGTTGCATCGCTCGATCGCCGCGTCGATGGAATCCGCCGGATCGGCCGCCGGCTCATCATCAACACCGGTGAGGACGGTGCCATCGGCGTTCAACGACCACTCGGCGTCACGAACGCCGTATGGGCGGCTGTGCACCCGGAAGGTTGAGCCCTCCCCGTTTTGCAAGTCCTCCAGCGGATGCAGCGTCAGCTGTACCTCCCGGGAGGCCTTGTCGGCCAAGATGATCGGCTCATAGAAGAAGACTTCTTTGACCCTCCCCGGCGCCCCAACGGCAGCGAGGGCCATCGCCGCATACGTCGCGCCGGGAACAACTACGGTGCCATAGATGACGTGATCCGACAGCCACGGCTGCGATTTGACGGACAGTCGGCTGGTGTAGACCGAGTCGCCGGAGGCAAGGTCCTTTGGACTACCCAAGATTCCGGCTACTCCGGATGCTGAGGTGCCCTGACCATCGATGCCGGCGATGCCGGAAGTCTTCGGCCAGAAGCGACGGCGCTGGAACGGATAGGTGGGCAATTCGAGTCTGCGGCGAGGCTGGTGATGCAGCGCCGCGAACTTGGGCCGATGGCCGCTGACGTAGGCCGCGGCCAGCGCTTCGGCGATCTGGCGCCGGTCACCGACGCCCTTGCGCAGGGAAACAATCGCACGCGGCACCGCCAAATGTTCCGGCCAGACCTGTACCGCAGCCCCGGTCAGAACCGGTTGCGGACCGATCTCCATCAACACCGAGCATCCCAGCGCCGCCACCGTACGCGCACTTTCGGCGAACTGCACCGGCTGGCGGGAGTGCCGCCGCCAATATTGTGCGTCCAGTGGGGTTTCCGCCGTGAGCACAGTGCCGGTGCGGTTACAGACCAGCGGCAGCGTCGGCACAGCGAACTGCAACTGCGCAGCGTACGACTCGAATTCACCGAGCACCGGCTCAAGCAACTCCGAGTGGAAGGCGTGGCTGGTTTCCAGCCAGCTGCAGCGGATCCCGTCGCCACCAATTCTGCCGACGATCTGTTCGAGATCTTCGCCCGGACCCGACAGCACCACACTGGGCCCGTTGTAGCCGGCGACCGACACCCGAGCGAATTCGTTGGCGATCTCCTCGACGTACTTGGGATCGGCGAACACCGCGACCATGCGCCCGCCCGCGGGCAGACTTCCGAACAGCCGCCCGCGTTCGGCCATGAGCCGCGCCCCATCCTCGAGGCCGAAAACTCCGGCCACACACGCCGCCGCGTACTGGCCCACGCTGTGACCCAACACCACGTCGGGCTCGACGCCCCACGACTGCCACAACCGGGCCAGGCCCATCTCGACAGCAAACAGCGCCGGCTGGGCAAAAGAGGTGTGCCGCAACGTTTCTCCAGCCTCACCGCCGGTTTCGCGGTCAGTGGCGAACAGCACTTCCAGCAGCGGCCGCGGCAGTATCCCGCTGACGGCATCCGCGCAGCGAGTCACGGTGTCCGCGAAAACCGGCTCAGCGTGGAACAACTCGCGCGCCATCCCCGCATGCTGGCTGCCCTGCCCGGTAAACAACCATGCCGTCGTCGGCCGGTCAGCGCACTCGCCCCGTAGAACACCAGGCCGCAGCCGGTTCTCGGCCAGGTCGGCCAAGCCCTCGCGCGCGCCTTGGACCGAGTCCACCACCAGCGCGGCCCGGTGTTCGAAATGTGAACGCCCTGTCCCGGTCGTGCGGCACACATCGGCGACATCGACCTCAGGGTGAATGTCCAACCACGCCGCGTAACGCTTCGCCAACGCCACCAACGCCTGCGGTGAACGCGCGGATAGTGGCAGCACATTGACCGGTTGGCCTTGGGTGCCCGACGCTGCGGCCGCCGCCACGTCGTCGGCCGGGTGCTCGCTGGAGGTCGCCGGCTGCGCTGGCGCCTCTTCGATCAGCACATGTGCGTTCGTGCCGG
>PLSK01000081.1:0-2465 GCA_003165155.1 Mycobacterium sp.
TCAACCTCGGCGGGCTATTCAACTTGGGCGCCAACGGCAACTTCGGCATTGGGAACTCGGGTACCAACAACATCGGCTTCTTCAACTCCGGCAGCGGCAACATCGGCATGTTCGACGCCGGCTCCAATACCGTCACCGGCGGCATGAATAACTTTGGCATCGGCGAATCGGGCATCGGCAACATAGGCTTCAGCAACTCGGGCAGTGGGAACTTCGGCTTCAACAACTCGGGCACCTTGAACACTGGCTTCGGGAACTCGGGCTCGTATGACACGGGCTTCGGGAACGCGGGCTCGTACAACACGGGCAACATGGACTCCGGCAACACCAACACGGGCGTTGGGAATTCGGGCGACACCAACACGGGTTTCTGGAATTCGGGCGACGTGAACACGGGCTTCGGGATCGCCACCAACAGCGGCGCCACTAACTCGGGCTACAACAACACGGGTACCGGCGTCTCGGGCTTCAACAACTCGGCCAGCGGCGGTGCTTTAGTTAATGGCGACATCTCGGGCTTCTTCAACCATGCCTCCGGCGGCGCCCTCGTAGACGGCCAGATGTCGGGCTACTTCAACACCGGCGTCACGGGCCCCCTTGACATCTACCCGTCCGGCTACCTTAGCGGCTTGGGCTCGGGCTTTTTGAACGCCAACACCGGTTTCTCGGGCTTATTTAACATCGATAAGTTGACGGGGTAACTGGTCGGCTCACGGGTGCTGGCTTGATACGGAGATCACCTCGCCGGTGAGGTAACTGGAGTAGTCGCTCGCCAAAAACGCGATGGTGGCCGCTACCTCCCACGGCTCGGCGGCGCGACCGAACGCCTCGTCTGCGGACAGCCGGTCGAGCAGTTCGGCCGAGGTCGTCTTGTCCAGGAATTTGTGTCGGGCGATGCTGGGCGAGACCGCGTTGATTCGTACCCCGTACTCGGCGGCTTCTATTGCGCTGCAACGGGTTAACGCCATCACCCCGGCTTTGGCGGCCGCATAGTGCGCCTGCGAGTGCTGGGCGCGCCAGCCCAGCACGCTGGCGTTGTTGACGATGACTCCGCCGTGAGTCGCATCCCGGAAGTACCGCAGCGCCGCACGGGTGGCCCGGAACACCGACGTCAGGGTCACGTTCAGGACGCGGTCCCATTCGTCGTCGGTCATGTCGGCCACGGGTGTTTGCCCGCCGAGCCCGGCGTTGTTGACCAGCACGTCGATCCGGCCCATCCGGGCATGGGCCGACGAGATCAGGGCGTCGACTGCAGCGGTGGACGTCACGTCGCACACCACGCTCTCGACCCGGCCGAGTCCCAATTCGGACAGCTCGGCCGCGGTTTCCCCCAGTCGTCGTTCGTGGTGGTCGGAGATCACCACGTCGGCGCCCTCGGCCAGCGCCCGCCGTGCGGTGGCGAAGCCGATGCCGGTGCCCGCGGCCGCAGTCACAACCACCACCTTGCCGTCCAGAAGTCCGTGTCCAGCAATTTCTTTCGGCGCTTCGGCCAGATTCATGCTCTCTCCTCGGTCTTCGCGCAAGCGCTCATCCACGGACTTCTCTGGGCAGGCCGAGCACCCGCTCGGCGATGATATTGCGCTGGATCTCGTTGGATCCGCCGTAAATGGTGTCGGCGCGGGTGAACAGGAACAGCCGCTGCCACTCATCGAAGTCGCCGTCCGGCAAGGTCATTGCGGGCTTGCCGACCACGTCCATCGCCAGCTCGCCCAGATCACGATGCCAGTTGGCCCACAACAACTTCGACACGTTGTCCTGGCCGGGTTGTTCGACGTCCATGGTGGCCAGCGCGTAGCTGCGCATCGCCCGCAACCCGGTCCATGCCCGGGTCAACCGTTCCCGGATGAATGGGTCGTCGGCCGCGCCGTTGCGTTTGGCCAGCTCCGCCAAATTGGAAAGCTCGCGGGCGTAGACGATCTGCTGTCCCAGCGTCGAGACGCCGCGCTCGAAGGTCAGCGTTGCCATCGCGACCCGCCAGCCGTCGCCGGGCTGGCCGACCACCATCGAAGCGTCGGTGCGGGCGTCGTCGAAGAACACCTCGTTGAATTCCGCGGTGCCGGTGATCTGAACGATAGGGCGGACCTGCACGCCCGGCTGGTCGAGCGGCACCAGCAGGTACGACAACCCGGCGTGCCGTTTGGATCCTTTTTCGGTGCGCGCGATCACGAAACACCACTGCGACAGGTGCGCCAGCGACGTCCATACCTTCTGTCCGTTGATCACCCACTGGTCACCGTCGAGCTGTGCCGTGGTCGCGACGTTGGCCAGGTCGCTGCCGGCGCCGGGCTCCGAATATCCCTGACACCACAGCTCGGTGACGTCGAGGATGCGTGGCAGGAAGCGCTGCTGCTGCTCGGGGGTTCCGAATGCGATCAGCGTCGGCCCCAGAAGTTCCTCACCGAGGTGGTTGACCTTGTCCGGCGCGTCAGCGCGGGCGTATTCCTCGTAGAACGCCACCCGGTGCG
>PLSK01000081.1:2561-2761 GCA_003165155.1 Mycobacterium sp.
GAGGAGCATCGATGACGAGCGATCCCCGCACCGTGCCCGCGGCGCTGGATCGTTTCGCTCTCCAATTCCCTGACCACGACGCGCTGATCACCGAAGACCGCTCCTTCACGGCCGCCGGCCTACGCGACGAGGTGCACCGGGCGGCCGCCGCGCTCGTCACGCTCGGCGTCCAGCCCGGAGACCGGGTGGCCATCTGGTCG
>PLSK01000222.1:0-219 GCA_003165155.1 Mycobacterium sp.
CCACTCGTCCCGACCGTCAGCCCAACCGCAAGAACCGCTGTAAGGCAACGCCGGAGGATAGGTACATGTCGGGGACGTCGGACGCGCACGTCTTCCTTTCGCAGAGCAGCGATCGAGTACAGGTGAGGGTATCGCGCGGCGCGTCGCGGTAGGCTCTGCGGCCATGACGAGCATGTGGGGCGCCCCGCTCCATCGGCGCTGGCGTGGAAACCGGCTGCG
>PLSK01000222.1:287-98322 GCA_003165155.1 Mycobacterium sp.
CGCTGCGGTTCGGCGACAAGGTGGTCCTGGGCCGCGACAACGTCATCAACGCCTATCTCGACATCGAGCTGGGCGATTCGGCGCTGATGGCCGACTGGTGTTACGTGTGTGATTTCGACCACCGGATGGATGACATCAACGTGCCCATCAAGGACCAGGGCATTATCAAATCCCCGGTGCGCATCGGACCGGACACCTGGGTGGCCACGAAGGTGACGATTTTGCGCGGCACAGCGATCGGACGGGGTTGTGTGCTGGGATCGCACGCGGTGGTTCGCGGTGTCATCCCCGACTATTCGATCGCGGTCGGAGCACCGGCCAAGGTGGTCAAGAACCGGAAGTTGTCCTGGGAAACCTCGGCCGCGCAGCGCGCGGAACTGGCCGCCGCCTTGGCCGACATCGAACGCAAAAAGGCGTCCCACTAAGCGGGCGTTGCTATGACGGCTGGTCGTCGACCTGGATGTTGAAGTTGACGGTCCCGGCATCGACGCCGGTGACGGTGACGGTTACCCCGAACTTCTGGTTACCGTCGGTGAGTTGGCAGCGCAGGGTGGCGCCCTCAGTACCTTTGAGGTTGTCCGGGCACGTCACCGAATCTGGTTTACGGCCCGCCTGCTCGGTGAGTTTGTCGCTGATCGTGTTGGCAACCTGGTTCTTGTCGACCGTTTCCACCATGTCAAACAAGACGTCGCTTCCGCTGACGCTGGTGACGGTGACGTTCACGTTGTAGCTCGCGCCCTTGACCTTCATCTCGCAGTTCAGTTGCGCGCCAACCTTGCCGAGCAGGTCGCCTGGGCATGTCACGGTGTCTGGCTTGTTTCCGGCGGCGTCGGTCATCTTGGCGGTGATCTGGTCTGCGATCTGGCCCTTGTCGACCGTCTCCACCATGTCGAACTTCACGTCGCTGCCGTTGATGCTGGTCACGGTCACGTTTACGCCATACGTCTGGTCTTTGACTTTCATCGTGCAGTTCACCTGGGTGCCGACCTTCGCGTCCAGGTCACCCGGGCACGTCACCGAACTCGGCTTGTTGCCCGCGGCGTCGGTCATCTTGGTGCCGATCTGGTTCTCGACATCGCTCTTGCTCACAGCGTGCGACGATCCGACCTGAACCGAGCAGGCGCCCGCGCCGGCCGCCAGAATGGCGATAGCACCCGACGTGAGCAGCGTCCGAACGATCGAGCGAGCCATTTCGCCTCCGTGTCATAGTGACAACTGTGAATCGGCTGATAATTACATGCTAAATAGCTTGAGGGAAGCGATTCGGCAAAGATCGCTCAAGGCTCATGAAGGCCAGGCTGCCCGTACGACCGCTGTGCGGCTGGGCTAACGTACCGGAGGCGTGTATAAGGTGGCAAAGCAGCCGACAAGGCCGCGAAAGGCAAACGAACGGGGAGTGAGGATGAGGCGGATGAACAGGCCGATGATCGCGATTGTGGGCGTAGCGGCGCTGGGTGCGTTGCTTCCCGCTTGTAGCAGCAATTCGAACACCGCATCCCCCTCGTCGACGTCCGCAACTTCGTCAGCTGCAGCGTCCTCAACGAGCGCGGCCTCGTCAACGTCGGCAGCGGCCGCGCCCACCGACTACACCAAGCTGTTGGTTGCGGGCAGCGATATCAGCGGTGCGCCACCAAACGTCTTCACCACCGTGGACCCGGCCATGGCAAACCCCGGCGGGATGATCGGGGCCGCGGTGCAGTTCAAAAACCAGGATGACACCAACCGGATTGGCGACACGGTCCTCATCCTGCCGGACGCCGCCGGTGCGACGACCGCGTTGAATGGCTCATTGGCGGCGGTCGGCAGCTCGGTAGTCGGTGGAAGTCCGCAACCGTTCCCGGTGGGCGGCGGGGGACAGATGGTTGCGGGGACGTCGCCGGATAAGTCCAAGGCGGTCACCGTGTTGTTGTTCACTGAGGGCAAGGCGTTCGTCACGCTGGAATTCGACAGCGCCCCCAATGACCCCGTGCCACCCGATTTCGCGCAAACCGTCGCTGCGCAGCAGGACGCTGCTATCAAGAAGAATTTGCCCAACTAGGCGCGTCAGCCCAGGCTCTGGTAGCGGCGCAGCGCTTCGAGCCGCTCGGCTCCGTGGTCGACGATCGGTGCTGGATATCCCTGCGGCCGTTCGCTTTTTCGCAGGTGGACGTCGTCGGTGTCGTTTAGCTCCGGGATCCAGCGCCTGATGTAGTCGCCCGCGGGATCGAATTTCTCGCCCTGCGCGGCGGGGTTGAACACCCGGAAGTACGGCGCGGCATCGGTGCCACAGCCGGCGCACCACTGCCACCCGTGCTGGTTGCTGGCCATGTCGCCGTCGACCAGTTGATCCAGGAACCATTCGGCGCCCCACTGCCATGGCAGATGAAGGTCCTTCACCAGAAACGACGCGACGATCATCCGCACCCGGTTGTGCATGAAGCCGGTCTCGCGGAGTTGACGCATCCCGGCGTCGACCAGCGGGAACCCGGTTTCGCCCGCCTTCCAGGCCTCGAAGCGGCGTTTCGCTTCGGCTCCGGAGTCGGTTTCGATGGCGTCGAAATCGGCGTTCCAGTTGCGCCACGCGCTGGCCGGCCAGTTATGCAGCACGTCGGCGTAGAAATCCCGAAACGCCAACTCCCGCAAATACGTTTGTGCTCCGATGCCGCGCAAATCAAGGTCGGCGACCATGGTACGGGGATGGATGGTGCCAAACTTCAGGTGCGCCGACATCGCGCTGGTTCCGTTGAGGTCGGGCCTGTCGCGGTCCTCGAAATAGCGCTTCAAGTCGCCTTCGACGAACGACTTCCATCGCTTAAGCGCCGCCGCCTCACCGGCAGCAAGGTCAAGCGCGGGAACGGGATCGGGGATTTCGCACTGTCCGATCCGCAGCTGCGAGGGATCGATCCAGCGCGCCGAATCAATACCCGATCGAGCCGGCGCCCGCCAGCCGGCGTCGCGCCAGCCGCGGAAAAACGGTGTGAACACCTGGTAGGGGGAGCCGTCCCGTTTGGTGACGCGCCCGGGCGAAACCAGGTAGGGAGATCCTGTCGCCACCAACGGCACCGAATCCAGCGCCGCACGCACGCGTTCATCGCGACGCTGGCCGAACGGCGCGAAATCGTGTGAGACGTGCACCGCCGATGCGCCGATCACTTTGGCAATGCGTGGAATATCGTTTTCGGGCCTGCCGCGGGTCACGAGCAGTCGGCCATCCAGGTCGTCTCGCAGCTGCCGCAGCGAGTCACCCAGAAACTGCAGCCGGCGCCGCCCCGCCGAAGCCTCCAGTCGCGGATCGAGCACAAAGCAGGCGAGCACGTCCTCGTGGCCGTCCGCACCGGATGCGGCTGCCAGCGCGGGGTGATCGCCTAACCGCAGGTCGCGGCGAAACCACAACAGTGCGGTCATGATTCGATGCTCTCGCGCTCAGCGATTGAGCCGCCAGATGTGGGTGGATAGTGCGGTGGCGAAGGTGCACCAGAGCGGGTAGGGCAACAGCGCCCGTCCCGCCCGGGTATCGGCCTCGGCGGTCCGCCGAACCAGGTCGGCGCTGCTGGCCGCCAATGCTGCGGCGCCGAGCGCGGACGCACCGAGTTTGTGGTAACGGAAGAAAAGCCAACTCCACCCGGCGTTGAGAAACAGGTTGACGCCCAATGCGGCGATGTATCGGTTTGCCTTGTCGTGCTGTCCGCTCGCACGAAACCGGTCGATGGCTACCGCGGAGGTGGCTGCGATGTCGCCGTACAGGGCGGTCCACGCCACCGGGAACGCCGCGCGGGGCGGTTGGTACGCCGGCTTGCGCAGCCGTGAGTACCAGGACTGAACGCGGGCAGGGCTGGCGATGCTTCCGGCGCCGGCCGTCGCGGCTACGGCGAGCGAGGTCGCGGCCAGTATCGATCTATTCACGGTTATCCTCCATTGTTGGGGTTGGCAAGCTTGCTCGGCCACCAGATGCGGTCACCGATGAGGGCGAACAGCGCAGGGATGACCAGTGTGCGCACGATGAAGGTGTCGAGCAGAATGCCCAGGCCGACGATGATGCCAAGTTGTGTCAGCACGATCAGTGGCAACACCCCGAGTACGCAGAATACCGCGGCTAAAACGATTCCCGCACTGGTGATTACGCCGCCGGTGGCCGACACCGCGCGGATCATGCCGTCGCGCGCGCCGCACTGCGCTGCCTCCTCGCGCGCGCGGGTGACCAAAAAGATGGTGTAGTCCACACCCAGGGCGGCCAGGAACAGGAAGGCGAGCAACGGTGTGCTGTTATCCAAGGCCGGGAACCCGAAGACGTGCAGGCTGGCCCAGCTGCCGAGTCCGAGTGCGGCCAGCGCGCCGAGAATGGTCGCGGCCAACAGGGTCGGCGGCGCAAGGGCCGAACGGAGCAGCGCATACAGGACCACCAGGATCACGGCCAAGATCGCCGGAATCAGCAACGTTCGATCGCGGGTAGCGGCATTACGGACGTCGAGCGCTTGTGCATCGGGGCCGCCCACCAGGGCGCCAGGGGAGACGCTCGTTATCGAATGTCTCAGTGCGGCAATTGTTGTGAATGCCTGATCCGATGATGGCGGGGCGTCGATCACCACAGACCACTTCGACCAATTCGTCGATCCAATGGAGGCCTGTCCGGATTCGGTCGCCGAGACCACGCCCGGGGTCGCGCCGATGGTCTGCTCCACCTGTGCTGCCTGTGGTGTGGGGGCCATAACCATCGTCGGATTTGTCAGGCCGGCGGGGAAATGTGCGGCGACGATCTGGTAGCCGGACACCGACTCTGCCCGGACCCGGAACTGCTCGGTCTGCGTCAGCCCGATTCGGGTTCCTATCAGCCCGGTCGCAAGGACCGCCAGGGCCGCGATCGCGACAGTTGCGACGAGCGCGGGACGGCGGGCCACCCGCTCGGCGACCCGGTGCCAGGCACTGGAATCGAGGGCCGCGCCGTCACCGGGGTGCGGGATGAAGGGCCAAAACAGCCGTCGCCCGCACACTGCCAACAGCGGCGGCAGCAGCAGCAGGACCGACGCCGCCGCAACGACCAATCCACACGCCGCTAGCGCACCAAGACTGCGGGTACTGGGGGTGGAAGCGAAGATCAGCGTGAGCAACGCCAGCACCACGGTGGCGTTGCTGGCAAGGATGGCTGGCCCGGCCCTGCGCACCGCGTAGCGCAGGGCGTCGCGGTGTTGGCTGTGGCGCCGGAGTTCTTGCCGATAGCGAGAAATCAACAGCAGCGCGTAATTGGTGCCGGCCCCGAACACCAGCACGCTGGTGATCCCGGAGGTGGAGCCGTCGAAACTCAGCCCGGTCAGCGATGCCACCGCGGTGCCCACCGATGCCGAGACCCGATCGGCGAATGCGATAACGAGCAGTGGTATCAGCCACAGCACGGGTGAGCGGTAGGTCGCGATCAGCAGCAGCGCGACGACCGAGGCCGTCACCGCCAGCAATGTGACGTTGGCGTCGGTGAACGCGTTGGCGATATCGGCGCCGAAGGCCGGCCCTCCGGTGAGATGGGCCACAAGACCTGTGGGTAATCCGTTGTCGACGGCGGTGCGCAGCGCGGCGACCATGTCGTTGAGGCGCAGACCCGATATGTCGGCACTGATCAGCACCACCCCGATGGCCGCCTTGCCATCGGTCGACACCATCGCCGGTGGGGCAACGGCGCCGGAGTGGTCCGGCTTTGTGAGGGCCCGCGCCCGGTCGCACGCTGTGCTGGCGGCGTTCACGTCGGCAGAGTCCAGGACCGCGCCGTCGGCACGACTGACCACCACGATCAGGGGAACCTGGTCACCTCCCGAAAATAGCCGAGCAAGCGCGTCGACTTTTGCCGAATCCGAGCCGACAGGCATCGACGGCGGCGCCGTGCCGGCGGCGGGATTGGCGCCGACCAGCACCATGAAGCCGATACCCAGTAGGACAATCCCTAATCCGAGCAGCCAGGAACGTCCGCCCGTCACCCTCGCTGCGATACGGTCCCACCCCACAACGCCAAGTCTTTCAATTTATGAAACATCAATCAACTTAACTACCGGCTTAGAGGCCAGCCAGAGGCGGCTAGCGCCCGTCCGGCCAGGTCTTAGTGCCGGGCTTCGGAGCGCCGACGTGGGGTTTCGGCGGCTGGACCCTGGTGTGTTGACGATTCGGAACGATGGACGCGAAGCTCGTCCTCAAATGTTGCCATCGCGGCGATCATCGCCGCGAAGACCCGTTGAGCAGCAGCGAGGTCCCTATCGTCCAGGTCTTTGAGGGTCGAGTGGAGATGCGCGCCGAGCGGAGTGAAGAAGGCGCGCGCCACGTTCATCCCGTGATCCTCGTACCGCAGCAGCCACTTGCGTCGGTCGTCGGGGTCGGCTTCGCGGCGAATGTGGCCTGAGTCGATCATCCGATCGACGAGATAGGTGATCGCGGCCGCCGACATGTCGACATGCTGCCGCAGCTGCGCCAAAGTCAAAGGTTTTCCGGCGGTTTCGGCCACCATGATGTGAAGCAACGCCTGGAAGTCACCGTTGCTGACCTCATGCAGACGAGCAAAGTGACGGCCGATGCGATCGGACTGCGCCGTGATTGCCCGCAAGTCAGCTGACAAACTCCGCTCGAGCTCAGTTCGGCGGGGCGTTGAGTCCCGATCTTGGCGCTTCGTCACATAATCGCATCCTTAGGCAGATACACCGACCAGAGTACGGCGAGCTTATGCGAGGTTGAATCAAAGGGCTTGGCAACGTCAGAATGACCGTACGCCGGAAACTTGTTCTCAGCAAAGTCCACTCTTGCCGGCGCGTAGTGGCGATATCCTTACCACCTTCTTAGTGTTAGACGGCGTTTGGCCTGTTTCATGCGCCCGCTAAGGGGTACTCACACTCAGTCGGATGGCGATGCGGCCGCCCGGATTTAGTCTTCGGAGTCATCCTCAGCAAGCGTGTGGGATACCGGCGGGCAAGCGAACGCCAACTTCTCAGCACTGATCGCCATCCGAGAGGAACGGTATGCGTCCGAACACCACATCAGCATTGTTGCGGCAGTTGGGCATTCAGCATGACTCAGCGCTGAACCAACGTCCGGTGCTGGCCAAATGGCTTGAGCGCAATACCGCGACCCCTGAGTTGAAGCTGAGTCTGCGCGCCAACGGCTATGGAATCTTTTTGCTGCCTCGCCCGCTCCGATCTTCGGTCCTAGGCTAGCTCCAACCTCCACAGTGGCGCGCCGAAACAGCTCGCAATCTGCTAGGAAAGTGGCGTGGTAAGTAGTCACCTTTGCCGGTGGGACGCGCCGACGGTTTGACCTCGTCGTGGTCGCCGAGGGAGCCCAATCAACCACTCGCACATTGGTGTTCGGCGAGGTGCTGACGCGCCGCCTCGGGTTTTACATCGCCTTCGGTTCAATCGACCGGCACGCTGACGACGGCCGCTGGTGGACTTGGCTCAACGCGGTTGGCGGGCGCTCGATAACCGTGCGACCCGACAATGTGGGCACTACCCGGGTCGCGCGGTCATTCTTGTCCGGGCCAAAAAGCTACGAGTGCATGGCGCCGGCCCGGCAGCGTGGCGCCCTACGCGACGAATACGCCGGGGTGGCGTGGAAGGCGCCGCGAATCCTCGATGCGCTGGCCACGACCGAAGAGTTATACGTCGATGACCTCACCCAGGTGCGCGCGCCAGACTGGGTTAGCGGATGCGTCGTCCGGCTCGGCGACGCCGCCTGGTGCGCAACGCCAATCAGCGGAACGGGAACGACATTGGCCCTGGCGGGGGCTTACGTCCTGGCTGGTGAGCTGACTTCGGCAAGCGGGATCGGCGAGGGATTGCGGGCATACCGGGAGCGGATGCGCCCGATGGTGGCTCGCGCGCAGAAACTCCCATCGGGAGCGCCCCGGATTGCGCACCCCAAATCCCGCGCGGGTCTGACTGCGCTGCGGACCGCGTTGCGCGTTGCGGGATCCCGCCCGGCGCAGGAAGCCGCCCGGCGATGGCCTTCGACGCCCTCTACCTCGAGCACGCTGCCCCGCTACAAACTGCTCGACGGCTGACACTCCGCACGACGGCCGAGCAGGTGACGCAGGGCTTGCTCCAGGTCAGGTTGGCGGAACCGGTGCCCCGCCTGGGCGAGCTTGCCAGGGCGCACATTTTGGCTGGCGCAGGCCAGTTCGCGAGCGCCCTGCGCGCCCAACAATATCCGGAGCCCAATTGACGGTACGGACAACATCGCCGGCCGGTGCAACACGTGGGCGAGGGTGCGGGTGTATTCGGTATTGCGGACCGGTTGCGGGGCAACCGCGTTCACGGGTCCCGACAGTGCGGTGTCCCACAGTGCGCGGTGGTATACGTCGACCAAGTCGTCGATGCCGATCCAGGACAGCCATTGTCGGCCATCGCCGAGTCGGCCACCCAGCCCTGCGCTGAACAGCGGACGCATCAGCTTTAACGTGCCGCCGAGCGGCGATTGGACGATGCCGGTGCGCACCCGCACCACTCGAACCCCAGCCTGTTCCGCCTGCGCGGTCGCGTCCTCCCAGTCGGCGACGACGTCGGCTAAAAA
The DNA here is from genome assembly GCA_003165155.1 of Mycobacterium sp. Taxonomy (GTDB): domain Bacteria; phylum Actinomycetota; class Actinomycetes; order Mycobacteriales; family Mycobacteriaceae; genus Mycobacterium. The sequence goes on from PLSK01000222.1 coordinate 8,802, forward strand.
CCCGTCGCCGCGCGCACTCTCCTCGGAGAGGGTTTCGTCGCCGCGGTCGTACCCGTAGTAGCCGACGGCCGAAGCCGAGATCAGCGCGCCAGGCCGATGGGCGGTTTTCGACATGAGTTCTGCGAGCCGGCGAGTCGGGCCGATTCTACTGTCGCGGATGGCATTACGATGACTATCGGTGAACCTTCCGGCGATCGAAGCGCCCGCCAAATGAATCACCGCGTCGACTCCGGTGAATAGGTCTGGGTCGGGAGCCTCAGGGTCCCACCGGCGCTCATCGGAGGTTTTCGCGGGCCCGCGGACCAACTCGATGACTCGGTGACCGCCAGTGCGCAGAAACGCGGTCAACGCCGAACCGACCAGTCCTGATGACCCCGTGACGGCGATGGTCGAAGGACCCAGACCGTGCTGGGCCGCCAGCCGATGTGCGGCTAAATCGTCGGCGAGCTGGCGGTGCCGGTAGACGAACATGGGGCGCAGTGCCGCCGCGGGTACCGGCGTCTCCACCCGGTCGATCACCCGGGTCTTGTTGTCGCCGGCGTCTTCGAAGTCGTTGACCTCTTCAAATTCGTGTATGTGCCGCCACCGCACGGCGACGCGCGCCGGCAGCGAGGCCAGGCCGTCGCTGCCGATGGCATCGACGAAACGCCGCGGCGGGTCGTAGCCGTCCGGCTGGTGGACAGCGACCCAGCGCAGTCCGCCGGGGAGCGCGAGCTCGGCGCGCCCGTCCTTGAGGGAGGTGGCCTCGGTGACCACCCGCAGGGGCGCCCACGGCGGCGACAGCCGATTGAACGCGCCCGGTCGGCTATGCCAGTCGAACACTTCGTCGCGCGGCGCATCGACCACGCTCGAATACGTAATCCCCATTACTCGAAGCTACCGGCGAAAGCCGGCGCTTGTAGATGGCGATTCGGGGGAACAGTGTTGGGCATGAGTGTTCTTGGTGGAATGCGTCCGCTTTTCGACACTGCCCTGGATCGGGCGGTCGTCCCCGGCTACAGCAGCGTCGGCTATCGGCTCCGGCAAATGGGCTGGGCGGACGATCCGGAGCCGGGCGCGCTGAAGGGTCGGACCGCACTCGTCACGGGCGCGAACCGCGGCATCGGCAAGGCGATCGCCGCGGGATTGGCCCGGCTCGGCGCGACCGTCTTGCTGACCGTGCGCGACCGGGAGAGCGGTGAGCGGGCACGGGAGGAGATCGTCGCGGCCGACTCAGAGGCCGACGTGCGGGTGGAGGTGTGCGACGTGTCCGACTTGGGTGCGGTCCGCGCCTTCGCTGCCGACCTGACCAGCCGGGTGCAGACGTTGGACGTGCTCATCCGCAACGCCGGGGTGCTGCCGGCCGATCGCACCGAAACCGACGATGGGCACGAAGCCACCTTGGCCACCCACGTGCTGGGTCCGGTGTTGCTAACTGAAAATCTGCTGCCGATTCTGGCCAAGTCCGACGATCCGCGGGTAATCCTGATGTCGTCGGGCGGGATGTACACCCAACCACTGCCGGCACTAGACCCCGAATACCGCAAGGGGCGATACAGCGGCGCCACCGCATACGCGCGAACGAAACGGATACAGGTAGCGCTCACCCCAATCTTGGCCCGCCGCTGGGCAGCCCAACACGTCAGTGTCTACTCCATGCATCCCGGGTGGGCCGACACTCCCGGGGTGGCCGCGTCGCTTCCAGGGTTTCGGCGCCTTACCGCCCCGATATTGCGAACACCCGAACAGGGAGCCGACACCGCCGTGTGGCTCGCCGCGACCAATCCGGCGCCGCCAACCGGCCGGTTCTGGCACGACCGGCGACCCCGCACGGAGCACTACCTGCCGCTGACCCGCTACGACGACCGTGACCTCGAGGTGGTCTGGCAGTACTGCGCCGAGGCGATCGGTATCGAAAATCCTTGAGTGCTAACGGTCCGGCAGCGCGTGCTCGACGATGGGCAGCCGTGGCTGCGGTTGCCGCACGCGGCGTTTGGCTGCCAGGTACACCTGCGCGGTCTCCTTGGCTACCGTCTGCCAATCGAAGTCTGCGGTGAGCCGCTCGCGGGCCGCGCGGGCGCGCCGCTGTGCGGCCGCCGGGTCGTCGAGCACGGTGCGCACCGCTGACGCCAGTGCCGGCACGTCGCAAGGCGGACACGACACGCCCGTCTGGCCGTTGATCACCGCCTCGCCCAGACCGCCGATGTTCGACGTCACCAGCGGGGTTCCGGCCGCGGCGGCCTCTAGCGCGGCGAGCCCGAACGGCTCGTAGTGGCTGGGTAGCACCGCGGCGTCCGCCCGATGCAGCGCTGTCAGCAGTTCGTCGTGGCCGAGGTGCCCGACGTACCGAGTCGCCTTGAATACCCGGTGCTTACGGGCTTGCTCCACAAGCCAGTCCTGCTGAGTACCCTCCCCGGCGATGGTCAGCGTGGTGCCCGGGTTTGTGCGTCGGATCCGCGGCAGGGCGGCGATGAGGTCATGCACGCCCTTCTCGTATTCCAGCCGCCCAACGTAGAGCAGCTCGGCCGGCCCGGTGCGCGGGCGCCGTTCCGCGAACGGCCAGCGCGCCGCGTCGATTCCGTTGCGGATCACGATTGTCTCGGCTAGGCCGGGGCCGAACAGTTCGGTGATCTCGTCGCTCATCGACGCCGAACAGGTAATAAGCGAATCGGACTCACGCACCAGCCACGACTCCACTGCATGCACCTGACGGCTGATCGTTCCGGAAACCCAGCCGGAATGCCGGCCGGCCTCGGTCGCGTGAATGGTGGAAATCATTGGCACGTCATAGTATTGGGCCAGTGCTACGGCAGGGTGAGCCACCAGCCAGTCGTGCGCGTGTACCACGTCGGGACGCCACGTTCGGTCGGTGCCGTGTTTCTTGAGGGGCAGCCCGGCGCGGATCATCGAATGACCCATCGCCAGGGTCCAGGCCATCATGTCCTTGCTGAAGGTGAATTCGTGCGGATCCTGTGCTGCCGCGATTACCCGGACACCCCCGCTGACCTCGTCGGAGGACGGGTGGGTGCTGGCATCTGTGCCGGACGGACGCCGCGAAAGGACCACGACGTCGTGGCCGGCAGCGGCCAGCGCGGTGGACAGGTGATGCACGTGCCGGCCCAACCCCCCGATCACCACCGGCGGGTACTCCCACGACAACATCAGGATCTTCATGCCTCGCCACGCCCCACGGTCGCGAATTTGCACAAAATGCCGTCCGCGGCGGCGTGTCGCTGTGCAGACACGCACGCTCGCGGGGGGAAGGAGGGGTTCATCGCGGCAGCCGCCGCGCATCCAGAGCGCCGAACAGGCCGTCGGCCCGGTTCCAGCCGTCGGCGAGCCGCTGCGCGCTGTCGCGCCGGCCCGACGCCAGCGCCCCGGCGATCTCGCGGGTGGCGTGGGCATGCAGGTGCGCGCGGTAACGGGCGTAGTCGGCGGCGGAATCCTTGCTCACCATGAACGGCCAGTCGCTGGACACGGTGAGCAGTGTCTCGCGCAGGATCTGGTCGGCAACGTGATCCCGGGGGAGCGGCCCGTCCAGCGAGGTCGTCTGCTCGAGCGCTTTGTCGACGGTGCTCAGTGCGGTGTCGACCACCTCGTTGTTCAGCTGGACCAGATCGGCTACCTTGTCGCCGGACCACACCTGCCAGTCTTTGCCCGAGCCCCAGGAGCTGGGTGGCAGCGCCACCGGGTGGCCGACGAACCCTTGGTCGATGGCGTCGCTCAGCGTGCCCACCTGCACACCGGCTTCGGGTAAGGCCCGCAGCACGCGTTGCAGCCAGGTTGGCCCCTCGTACCACCAGTGCCCGAACAGCTCGGTGTCGAAGGCCGCGACCACGTGAGCGGGCCGCCCGATGCGCTCGGACTCGGAGAGCAGTCGCTTACGCACCACGTCGACGAAGTCGGCGACGTGTCCGTCGACCGCGTGGCTGGCGCGGTCGGGGTCGTAGGGCGCCTTGGCCTCCGATGGCACGTTGCGACCGGTGACCCTGGCCGGTTTGAGCCCGGTCAGGTGGTCGTAGGTATGGAAATCGCGATACGCGGCATGCCCGGGATAGCCCGACTTGGGCGACCACACTCGATAGCTGATCTGCAGGTCGCGCCCGAACGCAACCACATCGGTGTCGCCGACCGGCCGGCCGAGCGCGGTATCGCCGTGCAACGACGGGCCGTCAACCATGAAATGTGTGACTCCGGCGCCGGCGTAGTCATGTTCCATACCGGGGGCGTAAGCGCATTCGGGCGCCCAGATCCCAGTCGGGCCTTGTCCTTTGGGCGCCCCTAGGCGCAGCTGTGCGTCGGCCAGGCCTTCGCGCAGCGCGAACTCACGCAGCCGCGGCGCCAGCAGTGGCTGGAACGGATGGGCCAGTGGGCCGCCGAGCAGCTCCACCGTGCCGGCGTCGACCAGGCTGCGCAGCAGCGGGCTGCCGCCGTGCCGCCATAAGGTGGCGAAATCGCCGAGGGCCTGGTCGGCCTCCGCGCATTCTCGAACTCCGAAGGCTCGTAACGCTTCCGGCGTAGATGACTGGTAGTTGACCGATTTCGTTTCGGGGATCGACCGCACACTCGCGGCTTCGGCCGCGCGCAGCCGCCAATTGGCCAGCCAATGATGCATGCCGTCGAGGCAATACGGGTCGTCGAGCTGTGCGTTGACCACCGGAGTAACCCCGAGGGTGATCAGCCGGTGTCGATCCTCGTCGGCCAGGGTCCGGAGCACCCGCAACAGCGGCAGGTAGGCCGCCGCCCACGATTGATAGAGCCATTCCTCGCCGACCGGCCAGCGTCCGTGGTGGGCCAGCCACGGCAGGTGGGTGTGCAGAACCAGGCTGAACAGACCGGGTACCCGGTCTCCCCCCGAATTGATGGAGTTCACCGACGTACCGCGACCGCGATGAGGTCCAGGCTGTCATCTATATCTCGTATATCCCGGATATGGCCGCCATGGCCGGCCTCGACGATCTCGAAGTCGTCGGTGGTGATCGCGGCGACATCTGCCATCAGCTCGGGTGGCCATGGTGTGTCGGCCACCGCGCGCTCGATCTGCGCGTCGATGATGGAGCCGCCATGGCGGGCATCCATCTCCCGTAGGCGCGGGCCGTGGAACAGGCCGCTCATCGACACGTCGGAGAAACCGGCGTCGAGCAGCAGCTGCGTCAGCTCGTCGGCGTTGAGTTCACGCGTGTGAAACGGGTTGATCGGGGTGTCGCGGCCCGGAGAGAAGGTGATGCGGTTGGGGGTGGACACCATCAGTAACCCCGAGGGACGCAGCACTCGGGCGCACTCGCTGACGAACTGGGGCTGGTCCCAGAGGTGTTCGATGACCTGGAAGTTCACCACGACATCCACCGACGCGTCGGGCAGCGGCAACTCGGCCAGGTTGGCCTGCATGACCTGCACGCTGGCGTAGCGGGCACGCACATGGGCCACCGCGGTCTCGTCGTAGTCCACCGCGACAACCCGGCGCGCGACGCCGGCGATCAGGTCGGCGCCGTAACCTTCGCCACAACCGGCCTCGAGTACGTCGCGGCCGGCGCAGTGCGGCGCCAGGCGCTCGTACACGACTTGGTGCCTGCGAAACCAGTAGTTCTCGATGTCCAGATCGGGGATGGTGCGTTCGCCCGTCAGCGTCAACACCGCTCGGTCCCCTGCTGAGGGCCCCGGCGAGGTGTCGTCGGGGATGCGGTGGGGAACCTCGGGGACGAATGCGCTCATTGAATAGGCAGGCTAACGCGTAGTGTCCGATTCGCGAACCGGGCGCGATGGTACCCCTGCTTCTGGCGGAGAGACAGGCGAAAGAACCTGCACTACGACCCGCTATGGTGTGAGAGCGAACCGCACAAAGTTACCCACTAGTAACATGGGCTGTGCGGTGCTGAAATACGTGACCAAAGTCCCCAGTGCACTGCTGCGGGACTCCTTCGAGGAGGACGAACCACACTCATGACGAACATCGTGGTCCTGATCAAGCAGGTCCCAGACACCTGGTCGGAGCGCAAGCTGACCGACGGCGATTACACGCTGGACCGCGAGGCCGCCGATGCGGTGCTGGACGAGATCAACGAGCGTGCTGTGGAAGAGGCACTGCAGATCAGAGAGAAAGAGGCCGCCGACGGCGTCGAGGGGTCGGTGACCGTGCTGACTGCCGGGCCCGAGCGCGCGACCGAGGCGATCCGCAAGGCGCTGTCGATGGGCGCCGACAAGGCCGTTCACCTCAAGGACGACGGCCTGCACGGCTCCGACGTCATCCAGACCGGATGGGCCCTGGCGCGTGCGCTGGGCACCATCGAAGGCACCGAGCTGGTCATCGCCGGCAACGAGGCGACTGACGGCTCCGGCGGCGCGGTACCGGCCATCATCGCCGAGTACCTGGGCTTGCCGCAGCTGACGCACCTGCGCAAATTGTCGCTCGAGGGCGGCAAGGTCACCGGTGAGCGCGAGACCGACGACGGTTTGTTCACGCTCGAGGCGACACTTCCCGCGGTGGTCAGCGTCACCGAGAAGATGAACGAGCCGCGCTTCCCGTCCTTCAAGGGCATCATGGCCGCCAAGAAGAAAGAGGTCACGGTGCTGACCCTGGCCGAGATCGGCGTCGAGGCTGACGAAGTCGGGCTCGCCAACGCCGGTTCGACCGTGCTGTCGTCGACCCCGAAGCCGGCCAAGACCGCTGGCAAGAAGGTCACCGACGAGGGTGAGGGCGGCACCCAGATCGTGCAGTACCTGGTTGGCCAGAAAATCATTTAACGAGCTGTCCAACGAATCCCAGACCATCCCATATTGACCGAGAAGAGCGATAAAACCCATGGCTGAAGCATTGGTGCTCGTCGAGCACGCTGAAGGCGCAGTGAAGAAGGTCAGCGCCGAATTGATCACCGCCGCCCGCGCGCTGGGCGAACCGGCCGCCGTCGTAGTCGGAGCCCCAGGCACCGCCGCGCCTCTGGTGGATGCGCTGAAGGCGGCAGGCGCCGCCAAGGTCTACGTCGCCGAGTCCGATTCCGCCGATAAATACCTGGTCACCCCAGTGGTGGACGTGTTGGCCGCGTTGGTCGAGTCGTCGGCTCCGGCCGCCGTGCTGCTAGCCGCTACCGCCGATGGCAAGGAGATCGCCGGGCGGCTCGCGGCCCGGATCGGATCCGGCCTGCTGGTCGACGTCGTCGAGGTGAAGGAGGGCGGCATCGGCGTGCACTCCATCTTCGGTGGCGCGTTCACCGTGGACGCTCAGGCCAACGGAGACACCCCGGTGATCACCGTGCGGGCCGGTGCCGTCGAGGCCGAGCCGGCCGCCGGCGCCGGTGAGCAGGTCAGCGTGGAGGTGCCCGCTCCCGCCGAGAACGCCACCAAGATCACCGCCCGCGAACCGGCGGTCGCCGGTGACCGCCCAGAGCTGACCGAGGCCACCATCGTGGTCTCCGGTGGCCGGGGCGTCGGCAGCGCGGAGAACTTCAGTGTGGTCGAAGCCCTGGCCGACTCGCTCGGGGCCGCTGTCGGCGCCTCGCGTGCCGCGGTGGACTCCGGCTACTACCCCGGACAGTTCCAGGTCGGCCAGACCGGCAAGACGGTATCGCCGCAGCTCTACATCGCGCTGGGCATCTCCGGGGCCATCCAGCACCGGGCGGGAATGCAGACCTCAAAGACCATCGTCGCGGTGAACAAGGACGAAGAGGCGCCCATCTTCGAGATCGCCGACTACGGCGTGGTGGGTGACCTTTTCAGGGTTGCTCCGCAGCTGACCGACGCCGTCAAGGCTCGTAAAGGCTGACATCCGTCTGAACAGGTAGTTAACGGCCCCGCAGATGCCTGCGGGGCCGTTATTCTTTCGCGACATTTCGTCATCTGACGTGCACCGACACGTCACAGCGCGGATGCCGACTAGCTCATCGGTTGCGCAACTTTGGTGGCATGAGCATTGCTTCTGTCCTGATAGCCAGCGACAGGCCCGACGAACTGGCGAGCAGTTCGTTCGCCGGGCCGCGCTATTCCCTGTTGCTGTCCACCGACCCGAGCCTCATTGAAGCGGCGCAACGGCTGCGCTACGACGTGTTCACCAGCACGCCCGGCTTCGCATTGCCGGCGGCGGGCGAGACCGACCGGGATGCCGACCGGTTCGACGAGTTCTGCGACCACTTGCTGGTCCGCGACGACGACACCGGTGAGTTGGTGGGCTGTTACCGGATGCTGGCGCCGACGGGCGCCATCGCGGCGGGCGGGCTGTACACGGCGACGGAATTCGACGTCAGTGCGTTCGACTCGCTACGACCGTCGTTGGTGGAGATGGGACGCGCCGTGGTGCGCGATGGTCACCGCAATGGCGGTGTCGTGCTGCTGATGTGGGCTGGAATCCTGGCCTACCTCGACCGCTACGGCTACGACTACGTGACCGGGTGCGTATCGGTCCCGGTCGGTGGCCAGACCGAGGGCGAAATACCGGGGAGCCAACTCCGCGGGGTTCGAGACTTCATCCTGAGGCGGCACGCCGCACCGCCGCAGTACCGGGTGCACCCAAAGCGCCCGGTGATCGTCGACGGGAAGGGTATCGATGACATCCTCCTGCCGCCGCGACCCACTGTGCCGCCACTCATGCGCGGCTACCTGCGGCTGGGTGCCAAGGCCTGCGGCGAGCCCGCGCACGATCCGGACTTCGGTGTGGGCGACTTCTGCGTGCTACTGGATAAGCGGCAGGCCGACACCCGATATCTGAAGAGGCTGNNCAGTGAACAGCCCGGTGAGCGCGCCCGCTGGCACCGGACACGCTTGGCTGCCTCACGCATCGTGCGACGTCAGCTGTGTGGGTGTCGGCGACGCCGCACCCTCGCGCCGGTCGCTGGTGCGCCTGCGGGTGGCGCGCCGCATCATGCTGGCGCTGCTGCTGTTGCCCGGGTTGCCGGTGCTCGGGGTGCCACTGCCCGGCCGAACGCACGTGCAACGCGCCTATTGCCGATTAGTGCTGCGCTGCTTCGGCGTCCGGATCGCCGTCACCGGCAGCCCCATCCGCAATCTGAGCGGAGTCCTGGTGGTCAGCAGCCATGTGTCCTGGCTGGACGTGTTCGCCATCGGTTCAGTGTTGCCGGGGTCCTTCGTCGCCCGCGCCGATATGTTCACCGGGCCCGCGACCGGGGTNNGAGGGCACCACCTGGTGCGGCAGGGCCGGCCAATCGCATCAAGGGCGCGGGCCTTTTTACCCCGCGATGTTCCAGGCCGCGATCGACGCCGGGCGTCCGGTGCAGCCCCTTCGGCTGACGTATCACCACGTCGACGGGAGCGTGTCGACCGCCCCGGCCTATGTCGGCGAAGACACCTTGATGCGCTCGATTGGCCGGATGCTCGCCATGCGCCGCACGGTGGCCTGCGTGCGCGTCGAATCCCTGCAGCTACCGGGCACCGATCGCCGGGCCCTGGCCGGCCGCTGCCAGTCCGCGGTGCACATGGGAGCGTCCCAGCCATCCGGCCAGCACCCAGGTCACGGGCACGCGCTGGTGGCCTGAATCGGGGTCCGGCCGTTCCGGCCTGCTCGAGGATTCTGGGTCGCTGGGCTGGACCGGTATCCTGGGGTCCGTCATGGTCTACCTGGATCACGCCGCCACCACCCCGATGCATCCCGCCGCCGTCGAGGCGATGGCGGCTGTGTTCGGCACCGTCGGCAACGCTTCGTCGCTGCATACCAGTGGCCGCGCGGCGCGACGGCGCCTCGAGGAGTCCCGTGAATTGATCGCCGACAAGCTGGGCGCGCGTCCTTCCGAGGTGATCTTTACCGCAGGCGGCACCGAGAGTGACAACCTGGCCGTCAAGGGCATCTACTGGGCCCGCCGCGACGCGGAACGGCGCCATCGGCGCATCGTCACCAGCGAAGTCGAGCACCACGCCGTGCTGGACTCGGTGAACTGGCTCGTCGAACACGAAGGCGCGGAGGTGACCTGGCTGCCCACCGCCGCCGACGGTTCGGTTTCGCCGGCTGCGCTGCGCGAAGTGCTGCAGACCCACGACGACATCGCGCTGGTGTCGGTGATGTGGGCCAACAATGAGGTTGGCACCGTCCTGCCGGTCACCGAACTGGCGGCCGTCGCAGCTGAATTCGGGGTGCCGATGCACAGCGACGCCGTTCAGGCCGTGGGGCAGCTGCCGGTGGACTTCACCGCGAGCGGGCTGTCGGCGATGAGCGTTGCCGCCCACAAGTTCGGTGGTCCGCCGGCTGTGGGAGCCTTGCTGCTGCGTCGAGACGTGACCTGTGTGCCGCTGTTGCACGGCGGCGGGCAGGAACGCGACATCCGCTCCGGCACTCCCGATGTCGCCGGTGCCGTGGGAATGGCGACGGCGGCGCGAATCGCGGTGGACGGACTGGATGCCAATAGCGTGCGGCTGCGGGCGCTGCGGGATCGTCTGGTTGAGGGTGTGCTGACCGGGATTGACGATGTCCGCTTCAACGGTGCCCGCGATCCGCTGCGGCTTCCGGGCAACGCGCACTTCACGTTCCGCGGCTGCGAAGGTGATTCGCTGTTGATGCTGTTGGACGCCAACGGAATCGAGTGTTCGACAGGATCGGCGTGCACCGCCGGCGTGCCACGGCCCTCGCACGTGCTGATCGCGATGGGCGCCGACGCCGACGCGGCCCGTGGGTCGCTGCGTTTGTCGTTGGGACACACCAGCGTTAACGCGGACGTCGATGCGGTGTTACGGGTGCTTCCCGGGGCGGTGGATCGTGCCCGGCGGGCCGCCCTGGCCGCTGCGGGAGCGTCCGGGTGAAGGTCCTCGCCGCGATGAGTGGTGGCGTCGATTCGTCGGTCGCCGCCGCCCGCATGGTCGACGCCGGGCATGACGTTGTTGGTGTGCACCTGGCGCTCTCGTCGGCGCCCGGCACTCTGCGCACCGGCTCGCGCGGCTGCTGTTCCAAAGAAGACGCTTCAGACGCGCGCCGCGTCGCCGATGTGCTCGGAATCCCCTTCTATGTATGGGATTTCGCGGTGAGGTTCGCCGAAGACGTGATCGACGATTTCGTGTCGTCCTACGCACGCGGAGAAACCCCCAACCCTTGCGTCCGGTGTAACCAGCGAATCAAGTTTTCGGCGCTGTCCGGTCGGGCTTTGGCATTGGGTTTCGATACGGTGGCCACCGGCCACTATGCCCGGCTGTCCGGTGGGCGGCTGCGCCGCGCCATTGACCCAGACAAGGACCAGTCTTACGTGCTGGCCGTGCTGACGGCGGATCAGCTACGGCACGCGACGTTCCCGATCGGCGACACCCCTAAGCCACAGATCCGTGCGGAGGCGGCTCGTCGCGGCCTGGCAGTTGCCGAAAAGCCTGACAGCCACGACATCTGCTTCATACCGTCCGGGAACACTCGCGCATTTCTGGGCGAGCGCATCGCGGTCCGGCGGGGGACCGTGGTCGACTCGAACGGCGCAGTGCTGGCCCAGCATGACGGGGTGCACGGTTTCACCATCGGTCAGCGCAAAGGCCTGGGAATCGCCGGCCCGGGGCCCGATGGCACACCCCGCTACGTCACGTCGATCGATGCCGACACCGCGACCGTCCGGGTGGGCGAAGCGGCCGACCTCGATGTGCGCGAGCTGACGGGACGGGCGCCGGTCTTCACCGCGGGAGCCGCGCCGTCGGGTCCGGTGGAGTGCGCGGTACAGGTGCGTGCGCACGGTGAAACCGCGGATGCGGTCGCCGAATTGATTGGCGACGAGCTTTCCGTGCGACTGCGTACTCCGCTGCGCGGTGTGGCGCGCGGCCAGACTTTGGTGCTGTACCGTCCGGACGTCGACGGCGACGAAGTGATCGGCAGNNACCCGGTAGTCACGTCCGCACCCGCCGGGCCGCACCTGCAGCGAGTTGGCGTCGGCGTTCCACTCACCGACGTACAACTCGCCCTGCTCACTCGTCGCGCAGTCCCCGACGGTAGACACCAGGGCCCCGAAGGCGCCCCTCGCGGTGGCGACATCTCGATAGGACGCCGCGCCCTCGGAGATCAGCCCGCCGTCGGGCGGGTTCTGGAAGCTGGTCTTGTGGAACTCCGCGATATCGGGCCCGAAGGTAGCGGTCTCTGCGTAGACGAATCGGCACGCCCGCGGTGCACCCTGCGCGAGCGCTTCGATGTCCACCGGGGAATCGCCGTCCATCGAGGGGATGATCGTCAGGTGCTCGCCGCCGCCGGTGATGGCGCGCATGCGCGACTGATCCAACAGGATCTCGTCGACCTTGACTCCATTGACGCCTTGCCTTGGCGGGATGCCGAACGCGGGGACGGCAACACCGCCCACCACCCGGGTGCAAGCCGCCATCAGCACAACCGCGCTGCAAAACAGCAGCGGCCGCATAAACCTCGCCGTCGGCCACACGGTTCGCACCCTTCTTCCTTCGAAAATACCCGCGCATTCCCGCGGCAAACACACCTGGTGACCGCCGTGCGGTGTGACGTCGAATACGGTTGCCGGATGAGTGTTCTCGCCAGCGTTCTCGCGAAGGGCAGCGGCGTCGGATCGTGGCCGGGCACGACAGCGCGTCAGGCCGCCGAGGTTGTCGTCGGCGAGTTGGCGGATGCGTTGGCCCACATCGTCGAGCTGCCCGCCAGAGGAGTGGGCGCCGACATGCTCGGGCGGGCCGGTGCGCTGCTGATCGATGTAGCCATCGACACGGTGCCACGGGGCTACCGGATTGTGGGGCGGCCCGGCGCGGTGACCCGCAGGGCCGTCAGCATGCTCGACGAGGACATGGACGCCCTGGAAGAAGCCTGGGAGACCGCGGGCCTGCGTGGCGGAGGACGCGTGGTCAAGGTGCAGGCGCCCGGGCCGATCACGCTGGCCGCGGGCCTCGAGCTTTCCAACGGCCACCGGGCGATCACCGATCCCGGTGCGCTGCGTGATCTTGCGGCGTCGCTGGCCGAAGGGGTTGGCGCGCACCGCGCGACGCTGGCCCGGCGACTCGACACGCCGGTAGTGGTGCAGTTCGACGAGCCGTCGCTGTCAGCGGCACTGGGTGGAATGCTGACCGGGGTAACCTCGCTGTCCCCGGTCGCCCCGCTCGACGAAACGGTGGCCGGCGCACTGATCGACACCTGCGTCGCGGCCGCCGGAGCCGAGGTGTTGCTGCACAGTTGCGCTCCGGATTTGCCGTGGAAATTGTTGCAGCGCAGCGGTATCAGCGGGGTATCGGTGGATGCCGGCACCTTGCGCGCCGAGGATTTGGAGAGCATCGCGGAATTCGTCGAGTCGGGTCGCACCGTCGTACTGGGTGTGGTCCCCGCGACCGCTCCGGAGAAACGGCCGTCTGTCGAAGAAGTCGCCGCCGCGATTGTCGCTGTGACCGACCGGCTGGGTTTCGGCCGGTCGGCTCTGCGTGACCGCGTCGGGGTGACCCCCGCATGTGGTCTAGCCGCAGCGACGCCGCAGTGGGCCCGCACCGCGATCGGGCTTGCCCGCACGGCGGCCGAGGCGTTCGCCCAGGATCCCGACGCCATCTGAGCCGGCGCAGAACGATGATGTCGGTGCCCTCCGATAGCCTGCCAAGGTGAGTTCGCCCGACGCTGACCCCGTTCCGCCCGAGGTTCGGCGGCAGTGGAGTGAATTGGCAGACGAGGTGCGCGAACACCAGTTCCGCTACTACGTGCGCGATGCGCCGATCATCTCCGATGCCGAATTCGACGAAATGTTGCGTCGGCTCGCCGCGCTCGAGGAGCAGTATCCGGAGCTGCGCACCCCCGATTCGCCCACCCAACTCGTCGGCGGTGCAGGCTTCGCAACTGATTTCACGTCGGCCGACCATCTGGAACGGATGCTCAGCCTGGACAACGTGTTCAGCACCGAGGAATTCGACGTGTGGGCGGCGCGCATCCGCGCCGAGGTCGGAGGTGACGTGCCTTATCTGTGTGAGCTCAAGATCGACGGTGTCGCGCTGGCTTTGGTCTACCGCGATGGTCGGCTGGCGCGGGCGGCAACCCGCGGCGACGGCCGCACCGGCGAGGACGTCACGCTGAACGCGCGCACCATCGACGAGGTCCCCGAGCGGCTGACGGCCAGCAAGAAGTATCCAATTCCCGCTGTCATCGAGGTCCGCGGTGAGGTGTTCTTCCGGGTCGCCGATTTCGAAGCGCTCAATGCCGCGCTGGTCGAAGACGGCAAGGCGCCGTTCGCCAACCCACGCAACAGCGCCGCGGGTTCGCTTCGACAGAAGGACCCGGCGGTCACCGCGCGCCGCAAGCTACGAATGATCTGCCACGGGCTGGGACACATCGAAGGTTTTCGACCGGCGACGCTGCACGACGCGTATCTGGCACTGCGGGCCTGGGGGCTGCCGGTTTCCGAACACACCACCCGGGTGAAACACGTGGCCGGCGCGCTGGACCGCATCGCCTACTGGGGTGAGCACCGCCACGACGTCTCCCACGAAATCGACGGTGTCGTCGTCAAAGTCGACGACGTTGCACTGCAACGCAGGCTGGGATCCACCTCGCGGGCACCGCGGTGGGCGATCGCGTACAAGTACCCGCCCCAGGAAGTGCAGACCAAGCTGCTCGACATCCGGGTCAACGTCGGCCGGACGGGACGCGTCACGCCGTTCGCGTTCATGACGCCGGTCAAGGTCTCGGGGTCGACAGTGGGACTGGCAACGTTGCACAACGCCGCCGAGGTCAAGCGCAAAGGGGTGCTAATCGGCGACACCGTCGTGATCCGTAAGGCGGGCGACGTGATCCCCGAAGTGCTGGGTCCGATCGTCGATCTGCGCGACGGCTCAGAACGCGAATTCGTCATGCCCACAAACTGTCCCGAGTGCGGCACCGAGCTGGCGCCGGCTAAGGAGGGCGATGCCGACATCCGTTGCCCCAATGCCCGGTCCTGCCCGGCGCAGTTGCGGGAGCGGGTGTTTCATGTCGCCGGCCGAGGGGCGTTCGACATCGAAGCGTTGGGCTACGAGGCGGCCGTCGCGCTGCTGCAGGCCGGGGTGATCACCGACGAGGGCGACTTGTTTTCGCTCACCGAGGACGACCTGTTGCGCACCGAGCTGTTCACCACCAAAGGCGGCACGTTGTCGGCCAACGGCAAGAGGCTGCTGGTCAACCTCGACAAGGCCAAGTCGGCGCCGTTGTGGCGGATGCTCGTGGCGCTGTCGATCCGGCATGTTGGGCCGACGGCGGCCCGCGCTCTGGCCACCGAGTTCGGCAGCCTCGAAACGATCGAGGAGGCGTCCACCGAGCAGTTGGCCGCGGTCGACGGGGTGGGAGCGACCATTGCCGATGCGGTCGCCGAGTGGTTCACCGTCGATTGGCACCGGGCGATCGTGCGCAAGTGGCAGGCGGCCGGAGTGCGGATGGCCGACGAGCGCGACGCGGGCGTGCCGCGCACCCTGGTCGGGCTGACCATCGTGGTCACCGGATCGCTGAACGGCTTTTCCCGCGATGACGCCAAGGAGGCGATCCTGGCCCGCGGCGGCAAGGCGTCGGGGTCGGTGTCGAAAAAGACCGACTACGTCGTCGCGGGAGACTCACCGGGCTCCAAATACGACAAAGCGGTTGAACTGGGCGTGCCGATTCTGGACGAGGACGGTTTCCGCCGGCTGCTCGAGGAGGGACCACCGCCGCCTGCAGAGGAGCCCGCCGAGTGAGGCCAGCCGCGCGCGCTCAGCGCAGCATGGTGGCCACGATTCCGGCGAGATAGCCCAGCCGGGCCACCTCCGAAGGCCGAAAATCCGGGCCTGGACGGCCCAGCACCACCGCGGTGTCCGGGTCGCCCAACGGCGCCGCGACGATTGTGGTGTCCATATCGCGCCAGGCCTGGGGAACCCAAGCGGCGTTGGTGTCCAACGTCGTGGCCTGCTCAATGGGAAACCAGGGTGCCGAGTCCACGCGGGTCTCGGGCACACCCGGACTGGCTGCGAGGTGCTGCAGATCTCCCTGCGAATTGCGCAACACCGTGCACCAACTCACGCGCAGCACCCTGGGTGTCTCATTGACCAGGACCCGCAGTTTCGCTTCCTTGTCCTCGGCCGCGGCGACACGGTCCAGCAGCTCCAGCTCGCGGTGCGCTTCCAATAGACCGGTATGCGGGCGCACGCTGTCGACCCGGACCCCGGGCAGGGATTCCGCGGCGGTGATCAAGGTGTCGGGCATCGCTCCCGGGGGCAATTCGATGACCAGGTCGTCTATCGCGGAGCCGGCGCTGCGCTCCACCACGTCGAGCGACAGAATGTCGGCGCCCACCGAACCCAGCGCAACGGCCAACGAGCCCAGGCTGCCTGGGCGGTCGACCAGCTGGATGCGCAACAGATACGACGGCACGGCCAACACTGTTACACAGGGTTGCGCTCACGGCATTTCGGCTGGCCTCGCTCTGGCTGGCGCTTGCCGACGAATGTGCAGCCAGCTGCGCGGTGGGCCACGAGCGTGAAGCCAGCTTCACGCTCGTGGCTGGGGTGATTCCTGGACTCGGCTAGGTCTGATTGCCCGGCTCCTCAGCGGCCCACCCCATCCGATCCGGGTCGCCGGGCTAGGCTTTTCGCTCGTGTCCCAGATCTCCCGCGACGAGGTTGCGCACCTGGCCCGGCTGGCCCGGCTGGCGTTGACCGATACCGAGTTGGACAGCTTTGCCGGCCAACTTGACGCCATCCTGACCCACGTCAGCCTGATCCAGGCGGTCGATGTCACCGGTGTCGAAGCGACCGACAACCCGCTCAGTGACGTCCGTAAAGACGTCGATGTCACGCGCCCGGACGAGGCGACCCCGTGCCTGACCCAGCAGGAGGCGCTGGCCGCGGCGCCCGTAGCCGTCGAAGGCCGCTTCGCCGTCCCACAAATCCTGGGGGAGAGCCAGTGACTCCGCCATTGAACGAAGTCGTCCGCCTCTCCGCCGCGACACTGGCCGCCAAGATCGCCGCCAAGGAGCTGTCGTCCACCGAGGTCACCCAGGCCTGCCTGGACCAGATCGAGGCAACCGATGACAGATACCACGCCTTCCTGTACGTGGCAGCCGACGAGGCACTATCCGCGGCGGCGGCCGTCGACAAGGCGCTGGCCGCCGGGCAAGCGCTGCCGTCGGCGCTGGCCGGCGTGCCGCTGGCGCTCAAGGACGTGTTCACCGCCACTGACATGCCGACCACCTGCGGGTCCAAGATTCTGCAGGGCTGGCGCTCGCCCTATGACGCCACGCTCACCGCGCGGCTGCGTGCGGCCGGCATTCCGATACTGGGCAAGACCAACATGGACGAGTTCGCAATGGGTTCGTCGACGGAGAACTCCGCCTACGGCCCCACCCGCAACCCGTGGAACGTCGACCGGGTGCCCGGTGGCTCGGGTGGCGGGAGCGCTGCCGCCTTGGCTGCGTTCCAAGCACCACTGGCCATCGGATCCGACACCGGCGGCTCTATCCGTCAGCCGGCCGCGTTGACCGCGACTGTCGGTGTCAAACCGACCTACGGCACGGTGTCGCGCTACGGGTTGGTGGCGTGCGCTTCGTCATTGGATCAGGGCGGCCCGTGTGCGCGGACCGTGTTGGACACTGCGCTGCTGCATCAGGTGATCGCCGGCCACGACGCCCACGACTCCACGTCCCTGAACGTACGGGTTCCCGACGTCGTCGGCGCCGCCAAAGCGGGCGCGGTGGGTGATCTGCGCGGTGTGCGGGTCGGAGTGGTCAAGCAACTACGTGGCGAGGGCTACCAGCCGGGGGTGCTGGCATCGTTCCAAGCCGCGGTTGAGCAGTTGACCGCGCTGGGTGCTGAGGTAAGCGAGGTCGACTGCCCGCATTTCGAATACGCACTGCCCGCCTACTACTTGATTCTGCCGTCGGAGGTCTCGAGCAACCTGGCTCGCTTCGACGCTATGCGTTACGGCATGCGGGTCGGCGACGACGGCACCCACAGCGCCGAGGAGGTCATGGCGCTTACCCGGGCTGCCGGCTTCGGGCCGGAGGTCAAGCGGCGCATCATGATCGGCGCTTACGCGCTGTCGGCGGGCTATTACGACGCCTATTACAACCAGGCGCAGAAGGTGCGCACGTTGATCGCCCGCGACCTCGACGAAGCCTATCGATCGGTCGACGTGCTGGTGTCGCCGGCGACGCCGACCACCGCGTTCCCGCTGGGTGAAAAGGTCGACGACCCACTGGCGATGTACCTGTTCGACCTCTGCACGCTGCCGCTGAACCTGGCCGGCCATTGCGGCATGTCGGTGCCTTCGGGATTGTCCCCGGACGACCAACTGCCGGTGGGGCTCCAGATTATGGCACCGGCACTTGCTGACGACCGGTTATACCGGGTGGGCGCTGCCTACGAGGCCGCCCGCGGCCCGCTGCCGTCGGCCATCTAAGGCTGCTCGCGCGTTCTGGTGGCCGCAGAGGCAAGATAAGAGCATGCGGATCGGAGTTCTGACAGGAGGCGGCGACTGCCCCGGGCTCAACGCCGTCATCCGGGCGGTGGTGCGCACCTGCGACGCCCGGTACGGCTCGTCGGTGGTCGGATTCCAGGACGGCTGGCGTGGGTTGTTGGAGAACCGGCGAATGCAGCTGAAAAACGACGACCGCAACGACCGGCTGCTACTCAAGGGCGGGACCGTACTGGGCACCGCCCGAGTGCACCCCGACAAGCTGCGGGCCGGACTGGACCAGATCAAGCAGACGCTGGACGACAACGGCATCGACGTACTCATCCCCATCGGCGGTGAAGGCACCCTGACGGCGGCACACTGGCTGTCAGAAGAGAACGTTCCCGTGGTGGGCGTGCCGAAAACCATCGACAATGACATCGACTGCACCGACGTGACTTTCGGCCACGATACCGCGTTGATGGTGGCGACCGACGCCATCGACCGGTTGCACAGCACCGCCGAATCCCACCAGCGGGTGATGCTGGTGGAAGTGATGGGCAGGCACGCCGGCTGGATCGCATTGAACGCCGGACTGGCTTCTGGCGCGCACATGACACTGATTCCCGAACAGCCCTTCGATATCGAGGAGGTGTGCCGCCTCGTCAAAAGGCGTTTCCAGCGTGGGGATTCGCACTTCATCTGCGTGGTCGCCGAAGGCGCCAAGCCGATCCCGGGATCGATTGCGTTGCGCGAGGGCGGTATCGACGAGTTTGGCCATGAGCGCTTTACCGGTGTGGGTGCGCAGCTGGCCTATGAGGTGGAAAAGCGGATCAACAAAGAGGTTCGGGTGACCGTGCTGGGCCACATTCAGCGGGGTGGTACCCCGACGGCCTACGACCGCGTGCTGGCCACCCGGTTCGGGATCAACGCCGCCGACGCCGCGCACGCGGGCGAGTACGGCCAGATGGTGTCGCTGCGCGGCCAGGAGATCGGCCGGGTATCGCTGGCGGATGCGACGCGCCACCTCAAGCTGGTGCCGGACTCCCGCTACGACGACGCCGCCGCCTTCTTCGGGTAAGCAGCAGCTGGTTCGCCTGCGTCGCTAGGTTCGATGGTGGCGACCCGCAGCGGTCGGCCATGCCGGCCTCGCGATCGCCATTATGATCAAACTCATGAGTGTTGCTGCCGGGGTTGCCACCTGTTGCGGGTTGAGTGGTCGGTAGTTGTCGGTGGTGTGCTGTAAGAACAGAAGTATGAATTTGGCGGCGTGGGCTGAGTGCATCGGTGGTGTGCGGGTAGCGCATCAGCGTGATGACAACGCCGCGATTAACCTCGCGCGGTGGGAGGAACCATCCACCGCCGTCGGCCCAGTTGCGGCCGCCGTCAAGCGTGGAGCCGACCGTAAGACCCGGCGTGGCCGGGCTGGTGGCTGTGAAGCGCGGAAGGGAACCGGCTACCCAGCCGGGGAACAACCCCGAGATGGGGTGCGAGTCGCGTGACCACTAAAGATCACTCACTCGCAACGGTTGAACTGCTGCCTTACGAGGACGTTCTGGCGCGCTTTGATCCAGTACTGGGCCTTGAGGTGCACGTAGAGCTGTCCACCGTGACCAAGATGTTCTGCGGGTGCCCCACCGTCTTCGGCGCCGAGCCCAACACCCAGGTGTGCCCGGTATGTCTGGGCCTGCCGGGCTCGCTGCCGGTCCTCAACCGGGCCGCGGTCGAGTCGGCGATCCGGATCGGACTGGCGCTGAACTGCGAGATCGTGCCGTGGTGCCGATTCGCCCGGAAGAACTATTTCTACCCCGACCAGCCGAAGAACTACCAGATTTCGCAGTACGACGAGCCGATCGCTATCAACGGCTACCTCGACGTGCCACTGGATGACGGCAGTACCTGGCGCGTGGACGTCGAGCGAGCACACATGGAAGAAGACACCGGGAAGCTGACCCACATCGGTAGTGAGACGGGCCGGATCGCAGGTGCCACAGGTTCGTTGATCGATTACAACCGTGCCGGCGTGCCGCTGATTGAAATCGTCACCAAGCCCATCGAGGGAGCCGGCGACCGAGCACCGCAAATCGCCCGGTCCTATGTGACAGCGTTGCGAGATCTGTTGCGCGCCTTAGGGGTATCCGATGTCCGGATGGATCAGGGCTCGATGCGATGCGATGCCAATGTGTCGCTGAAGCCGGCCGGGGCTGCTGAATTCGGCACCCGGACCGAGACCAAGAACGTCAACTCGCTGAAAAGCGTTGAAGTCGCCGTNNCAGGAGACCAGGCATTTTCACGAGGCCGGATACACCAGCCCGGGTCGCGGCAAGGAGACGGCCCAGGATTATCGTTACTTCCCCGAGCCTGACCTGGAGCCCGTCGCGCCCAGTGCCGAGTTGGTCGAGCAGTTGCGGCAGACGATTCCCGAACTACCGTGGTTGAGCCGTAAGCGGATTCAGCAGGACTGGGGCATCTCCGACGAGGTAATGCGGGATCTCGTCAACGCCGGCGCGATCGAATTGGTCACTGCGACGGTCGAACACGGCGCGCCCAGCGAGCAGGCGCGCGCCTGGTGGGGAAACTTCCTGATGCAGAAGGCCAACGAGGCGAACATCGCGCTGGACGAGCTGGCCATCACTCCCGCCCAGGTCGCGGCGGTGGTGGCCCTGGTCGAGGAAGGCAAGCTGTCTACCAAGCTGGCCCGCCAGGTCGTCGAGGGTGTGCTGGCCGGGGAAGGCGAGCCCGAGCAGGTGATGGCCGGCCGTGGTTTGGCAATGGTCCGCGACGACTCGGTGACGCAGGCTGCCGTCGACGAGGCGTTGGCTGCTAACCCCGATGTGGCGGAAAAGATTCGTGCGGGCAAGGTAGCGGCCGCGGGCGCGATCGTCGGTGCCGTGATGAAGGCCACCCGTGGGCAGGCAGACGCAGGACGGGTGCGCGAGCTGGTGTTGGCCGCCTGCGGGCACGGCTAGACGCAGCGCGAACTCGTCGACTGATCGTTCGAACGGGCTGTCTCATGACTGCGGTGCATGATGTTGGTGTGCACGATGAACCGTTTGATCAGTTCATGGCGATGTTGGACTACCCGGTGTTCGTCGTGACCACCGAGTCCGATGGCCAACCATCGGGTTGTCTGGTCAGCTTTGCCACCCAAATCAGCGCGCGGCCCCCGCGATTTCTCGTCGGTATCCCCAACAACAGCCACAGCCTCGGGCTGGCGAGTCAATTCGAGTACCTTGCGGTGCACGTACTGTCGCGGCGGGGCCATGGGTTGGCCGAACTCTTCACCGATGCAACCGTCGATCAGCACGACAAATTCCGGCGTTGCTCCTGGCGTGCCGGCCCCTTTGGGATGCCGATCCTCGACGAAGCGGCCGCGTGGTTCGTCGCCAAGGCACTGAATTGGAGCGAAATCGGCGATCACGTGTGCAACCTGTTGGAGCCCGTCGCCGCGTGGGCTCCCGAGGAATCAGAGGATTTGCTTTACCTCTCCGATTTCGATGACATCGACCCGGACGACGACGAAGGGCCCGACACCCGGTTGGGCCAACGTGCACCAGGCGACGCGACGCGCCCATACGGCGGCCTGAGGTTCACACTTGGCGGGCTTTGATCGACTCAGGCGGCCCGCACCGTCGCCCGGCTAGGTCTTGTCGTCGTTGTTGCGTGGGAAGCCGCCGCCCTGCGGGAACAGCGGGAACACCACGTCGTCGAGCTTCTCGGCGTCGCCGGCAGTCCTGTTAACGGTTGCGCCCCAGACGTTTCCGTCCGGCGACATCCGCAGCGCCCACGCGTGCGCGTGAGTGTCTTTACGAACGACATCGGGTTCGCCGGTGACCGCACCCGTTGACGGCGCCAGCCGGACCGCCACCGTCAATTTGGTGTTGACCAGGTTGACCAGCACCGTCCCATCCATTGCCGCGCAGCCGGCCACGCCGGGCTTATCCGGCCACGTCCACACCGTGGAGACCTCCGAGGTCTTGGTGATGCGCTGCAACCGGTCCGCGGTGGGGGTGCGATCGGCGACATACAACGAACCGTCGACGGGGTCGATACATAACCCGCCGCCCGAGCCGACTCCGGACAGCGCCGTCGTCGGCGGCGCCTCGCCGACGGTGGTGGGTTGCTCAATACGCAATACCTTGCCGGCCAGCGACTTGGGATCGGCCGCCATCGCCGGGTTACCCGCATCGCCGGTCAGCACGACCAGCGTGGTGGGGCTGGTGAAGACCAACGCTCCGGTGTTCCCGACGGCCCCTTTGGGGATCCCGGTCAGGATGTCCTTCGGGATGTCGCCGTCGGCAACCCGGATGACCCGGTTATCGGTGGGCGTACTGATGTAGGCGTACATCAGGCGGTCTTGCGAGTACGTCGGTGACAGCACGATATCCATCAAGCCGCCATCCCCGGACGGGTCGACGGGGATGACCGTCTTCACCTTCGGCTCCGCGCTGACCGAGATCTCCTTGACCGCACCGGTGGTGCGCTCGGCAACCAACCCGGATTTGCTGTCGACGCCCATGATCAGGCCGCTGGTGCTCTCCAGGCAGCCTTGCATTACCCCGGGGGCCGGGCAGGCTTTCGGGAAGGGTGTCGGCGGCAACGGCGGTGGCGGGGGAGGCGTCGAGCTGGGCTGGGGCTTGAGTTCGGGGGCGGTGGTGAAGGGCTGCGACTGAGCGTCGTTGAACCGTGCGCAGCCGCTCGAGACCAGCATTGCGGCGCAGAGCGCAGCGAGTCCGCACCGGACCGACCGCCGTATTCGCATGATCGACAGGCTACGGACATGGCGGCCACCGTCGCCACACGCATGTACTTGGTGTACTGCCGAAGTCGGCGGTATACCCCGGCGTGGCCGCCCTTTTGGGACGTTTTGGAGCCAATCCGGGCCAGTTTGGCGGCCTAAGCGCCGAATGTCTCGCCAAAGCGCCGCTCAAATCCCCAATTCAGACCTAAAAGCCCATACCCTTGCACACGTGCCCAGTCAATCGAATGACACACCTTGGCGGCGCCCGGGTGAACCCCCGGAGCCGGCGCCCGGACACCCCGCCTCCGCAAGGGTGGTCGATCCCGAGGATGATCTGACGCCAGTCGGCTACCCCGGCGATTTTGGGACCACCACCGTCATCCCGTACCAGGACCTGGCTCAGTCGGCCGGCCCCAACGGCTCGCCATACAGCCTGCTCGACCAGCAGGAGCCGCTGCCGTACGTCCAGCCGCCGCCGCAGCAGCCGATGGGCCGGCACGCAACGGTCGAGCCCGCTGAGATCGAGTCCGGTGAGGACGACGAGCACCTAAGTGCAGTCGGCCGCCGCGGCACCCAACACCTCGGTTTGCTGATCTTGCGAGTGGGGCTGGGAGTGGTGCTGGGCGCCCATGGGCTGCAGAAGCTGTTCGGCTGGTGGGGCGGCTCCGGTTTGAGCGGGTTCAAGAACTCACTGTCCGACGTCGGCTACCAACACGCGGACGTCCTCTCCTACGTGAGCGCCGGCGGCGAACTCGTCGCGGCGGTGCTGCTGGTGCTGGGATTGTTCACCCCGGTGGCCGCCGCCGGCGCGCTGGCGTTCCTGCTCAACGGTCTGCTCGCCAGCATCTCGGTGCGACCGCACTCGCACACCTTCGCGTACTTCCTGCCGGATGGGCATGAGTACCAGATCACCCTGATCGTCGTCGCTGCCGCGGTCATCCTGTCCGGTCCCGGCCGCTACGGCCTCGACGCGGGCCGGGGCTGGGCCTATCGACCCTTCATCGGGTCGTTCGTGGCGCTGATCGCTGGCATCGCCGCCGGTGTCGGCGTATGGGTGCTACTCAACGGGGTCAATCCGATCGGCTGACCTCTGCGCTGAACGCTGCTCATTGGTATGGGTTGGGAACTCGCCCGGAGCTAGCCTCGGTCAGCAGCGGCAGGGTGGCGAAAGTAACCGCGGGCAATCGCAGTTCTTTGCCATTTTTGAGGCAGGCGCGTGCCCAGGAGCCGCGGTGGAAGCGCAGTCCGTCGATGTCTTCCCAGCGCACCGTCTGGCTGCCCAGCAGGGTCCGAACGGTCACGCCCTGAGCGTCGGCGACAGTGCGCAGCCGGATGATCAACGCCGACAACACCACCGGGATGACAAGCAGCGGGGCGGTCGGTGGCCACGCCAGCACCGGCACCAGCAGACCGAGCGTCACGAACCCGACGGCCAGGTGTGCCATCGGCGACACCTTGATCACCACCGGGGACTGGGCCGGTGTTTGAGCCTCCGAGCTTGTAGCCACCCCAACATCATTTCACGCCGCCGGGCACCGGCCCTCGGGACCGGATTTGACTGCTGAGCTGTGCGAAGGCTACCGTCGGACGCTATGGAGTTCGGAATGCTCGTAGTACTTAGTCGGCGCGTTGGTGCCTGACTAGACCTTCAGCATTTGAAGCGATCCAGCACCAACGCGCAACCCTCGTCCAGCAGCTGAGCTGACGGGGGTTTTTTGTTGCGCATCGTAGAGATTTCGCACATCGCAAGAAGACTAAATCGAATGAAGACTAAGAGGACACAGTGAGCGCACCCACCAGGCCACCAGCACCGGCTGGAAAGCCGGAGTCGCAGAATGCGGCCAACGGCGCGCCGGGTACCGCGAAGCCCGCGGCAAAGACCCCGGCGGTTCAGCCGAAACGCGTTGCACCGGAGCAAGTTACCGGCGCACAGTCGGTGATCCGGTCGTTGGAGGAACTCGACGTCGAGGTCATCTTCGGGATACCGGGCGGCGCTGTGCTGCCGGTCTATGACCCGCTGTTCGACTCGCAAAAGCTGCGTCACGTGCTAGTCCGCCACGAGCAGGGCGCCGGTCACGCCGCCAGTGGCTACGCGCACGCCACCGGCAAGGTCGGGGTCTGCATGGCGACGTCGGGTCCAGGAGCCACCAACCTGGTGACCCCGCTGGCCGATGCCCAGATGGACTCGATCCCTGTGGTCGCCATCACCGGCCAGGTCGGGCGTGCTCTGATCGGCACAGACGCCTTCCAGGAGGCGGACATCTCCGGCATCACGATGCCGATCACCAAGCACAATTTCCTGGTCCGTTCTGGTGACGACATCCCCCGGGTGATGGCCGAGGCCTTCTATATCGCATCCTCGGGGCGTCCGGGCGCGGTGCTCGTCGACATCCCCAAAGACGTTCTGCAGGGTCAGTGCACATTCAGCTGGCCGCCGAAGATGGACCTGCCCGGATACAAGCCGAACACCAAACCGCACAACCGGCAGGTGCGTGAGGCCGCCCGGCTGATCGCGGCCGCACGCAAACCGGTGCTGTACGTCGGCGGCGGCGTGATCCGCGGCGAGGCCACCGAGCAGCTGCGCGACTTGGCCGAGTTGACCGGTATCCCGGTGGTCACCACGTTGATGGCACGCGGCGCGTTTCCGGACAGTCATCGGCAGAACCTGGGGATGCCCGGCATGCACGGCACAGTCGCCGCGGTGGCAGCACTGCAGCGCAGCGACCTTCTGATTGCGCTGGGCACCCGCTTCGACGACCGGGTGACTGGAAAGCTCGACTCCTTCGCGCCGGACGCCAAGGTCATTCACGCCGATATCGACCCGGCCGAGATCGGCAAGAACCGCCACGCCGATGTGCCGATCGTCGGCGACGTCAAGGCCGTCATCACCGATCTCATCACGACGCTGCGCCAGGACAGCGATGCTGGCACCCCGGCAATCCCAGACATGGCCGACTGGTGGGCATATCTGGACGGCATTCGAGAAACCTTTCCGTTGAGCTACGGGCCGCAGAGCGACGGCAGCCTGGGCCCGGAGTATGTGATCGAGAAGCTCGGCCAGATCGCCGGCCCGGACGCGGTCTACGTCGCCGGTGTGGGCCAGCATCAGATGTGGGCGGCGCAATTCATCAAATACGAAAAGCCGCGCACCTGGCTGAATTCCGGCGGGCTGGGCACCATGGGGTTCGCCATCCCGGCGGCCATGGGCGCCAAGATGGCTCTCCCGGACACCGAAGTCTGGGCGATCGACGGCGACGGTTGCTTCCAGATGACCAACCAGGAACTGGCGACCTGCGCAATCGAGGGCATACCGATCAAGGTGGCGCTGATCAACAACGGCAACTTGGGCATGGTGCGGCAGTGGCAGACACTTTTCTATGAGGAGCGTTACTCGCAGACCGACCTGGCCACGCACTCACGCCGCATTCCGGATTTCGTGAAACTGGCGGAGGCTTTGGGCTGCGTCGGATTGCGTTGCGAGCGTGAAGAGGACGTCGTCGACGTGATCAACGAGGCGCGGGCGATCAACGACCGCCCAGTGGTGATCGACTTCATCGTCGGCGCCGACGCGCAGGTGTGGCCGATGGTGGCCGCCGGGACCAGCAATGACGAGATCCAGGCTGCCCATGGCATCCGTCCGCTGTTCGACGACGAAAGCGAAGGGCACGCCTGATGCGCGCCGGCGACGATCAACAGCGCAGTGCAATCCGAAAAGGGCAGGAGGAGCGGCGCATATGATCGGATCTCCCAAGACCCACACCCTATCGGTGCTGGTCGAAGACAAGCCCGGCGTGCTCGCGCGGGTGGCGGCGCTGTTCTCGCGCCGCGGCTTCAACATCGAGTCGCTGGCGGTCGGTGCGACCGAGCAGAAGGACATGTCGCGGATGACCATCGTGGTCTCGGCCGAGGAGACTCCGCTCGAGCAGATCACCAAACAACTCAACAAGTTGATCAACGTCATCAAGATTATCGAACAGGACGATGACAATTCGGTGTCCCGGGAGTTGGCGCTGATCAAAGTGCGAGCTGACGCCGGCACCCGCAGCCAGGTGATCGAGGCGGTGAATCTGTTCCGCGCCAAAGTGATTGACGTGACGTCAGAATCCCTGACCATTGAAGCCACCGGCGACCGCGGCAAGCTCGAGGCGCTGCTGCGGGTGCTGGAGCCGTTCGGTGTCCGCGAAATCGTTCAATCGGGAGTCGTCTCGCTGTCGCGCGGTCCGCGCGGTATCGGCACCGCCAAATAAGTTTCAGCAGTCAAACATAGAAGGAGATAGTGCAGTGACAAACCCATCTGGGGAGGCGTTGCCAATGTTCTACGACGACGACGCAGACCTGTCGATCATCCAGGGCCGCAAGGTCGGTGTGATCGGATACGGGAGTCAGGGGCATGCGCATTCGCTGAGCCTGCGCGACTCGGGCGTCCAGGTGCGCGTGGGGCTGAAGGAGGGTTCGAAGTCCCGGCCCAAGGTTGAGGAGCAGGGCCTGGATGTCGACACCCCGGCCGAAGTGGCCAAGTGGGCCGACGTCATCATGCTGCTGGCGCCCGACACCGCTCAGGCGGAAATCTTCACAGCAGACATCGAGCCGAACCTGAAAGCCGGAGACGCACTGTTTTTCGGCCACGGGCTCAACATCCACTTCGACTTGATCAAGCCGCCCGGCGACGTCACCGTCGCGATGGTCGCGCCCAAGGGTCCCGGACACCTGGTGCGCCGCCAATTCGTTGACGGCAAGGGCGTCCCCTGCCTGATCGCGGTCGACCAAGACCCGACCGGCGACGGCGAGGCGCTGGCCCTGTCCTACGCCAAGGCCATCGGTGGTGCCCGGGCCGGCGTCATCAAGACCACCTTCAAAGACGAGACCGAAACCGACCTGTTTGGTGAGCAGGCCGTATTGTGCGGCGGCACGGAAGAATTGGTGAAGACCGGTTTCGACGTGATGGTCGAGGCGGGTTACCCACCGGAGATGGCGTACTTCGAGGTGCTGCACGAGCTCAAGCTGATCGTCGACCTGATGTACGAGGGTGGTATTGCGCGGATGAACTATTCGGTGTCCGACACCGCGGAGTTCGGCGGGTATCTGTCGGGTCCGCGCGTCATTGACGCCGACACCAAGGAGCGGATGCGCGGCATCCTGCGTGACATTCAGGACGGTACCTTCGTCAAGAAGCTGGTCGCCAATGTCGACGGCGGCAACAAGCAGCTCGAACAGTTGCGCAAGGAGAACGCCGAGCATCCGATCGAGGTCACCGGTAAGAAGCTGCGCGACTTGATGAGCTGGGTCGACCGCCCGATCACCGAAACCGCCTAGTTTTCCGGCGCACGCGGCACGTCGAGATATAAATTACGGCGCCGATTTTCGGGGCGTGTCGTGTGCGTAGGTTATGTGTCGCCCAGACGGCTGGCCGTCAGGACCACCCTGCGCGCCAGGTGGGCAAGCGCGTTCTCGGTGGCGTCATCGAATTTGGTGATGTTGTCGTGGGTGGCGACCAGGCTCACCCCGTACGGATTGCCGTCGACGAATTTGCACGGATCGGTGTATCCCGGCGGCACGATGATTCCGCCCCAATGGATCAGCGTGATGTACAGCGCAAGCAGCGTGGTCTCCTGGCCGCCGTGCAGGGTGTTGGAGGACGTGAAGGCCGCATACACCTTGTCGGCCAGCTTGCCTTCGGACCATAGACCGCCCAACGAGTCGATGAACGTGCGTAACTGCGCCGCGGGCGAGCCGAACCGCGTCGGCGAGCCGAAGATCACCGCGTCGGCCCACACGATGTCGTCGCCGGTAGCTATGGGCAGACCCTTGGTGGCTTCGTAGTTCGCCGTCCACGCCGGGTTGTGGGCAAATGACGACGGATCCTGGGTCTCGGCGACGTGCCGCAGCCGGACTTCAGCGCCGGCGGACTCGGCTGCGGCGGCAACGCGCTGTGCCATCGTGGTGCCGTGACCGGTGGCCGAGTAATAGACGATGGCGAGTTTCGTCACGTGGTCCGCTTTCGTCATTAAGTCAGCGTAGGCCTCAACGACGGCAACTTGGAGATCCCNNCGCCGCCGGGAGGAGTGGCCGCCGAACACAGGTACACCCCGGGCATCGGTGTGTGCCACGGGTCCAGGCGAGGCTTAGAAATTGGAGGGCCGGCGATCGCGCGCCAGGCGGAGTTTGCACCCATCCCGATGTCGCCGCCGACATAGTTCGCGTTGTGGTCGGCCATCCTCGCGGCAGGCACGGCCCGGGCCGCGACCACGATGTCGCGAAAGCCCGGCGCGAACGTCTCGATGACCGCGGTCACGGCCTCGGTCGCATCGATGGTTGAACCCGATGGCACGTGAGCGTAGGTCCACATTGGGCGGCGGCCACTGGAGTCGATTCGGCTGGGATCGGCGATGTGCGGCGAGGCGGCGAGCACCATCGGCCACTGGGCATGGCGTCCGGCCGCGATGTCCGCCTCGGCTCGCGCCATCTGCTTGCGGGTGCCCCCGAGATGAAGTGTCGGTGCCTGCCGCAGTCGTGGGTCCGTCCAAGGTATTTCGTCGCTCAGCACGAAATCGACCTTGGCAACCCCGGGACCAAATCGGTAGCGGCGCAGCGCTTCGGCGTACCGAGGCGGGAGGGCGTCACCGTATACCCGCAGCAGCGCCGTCGGTGCCGTGTCAAACGCGACCACTGAGCCCGGAGGGCCGGGCGGAGAAGTGATGTCGACGTCGGCCGTCAACTCACCGCCGTTCGCGCGTAGGTCGTCGATCAGTGCATCAGTGATGACTCGGCTGCCGCCCACGGGAATCGGCCAGCCCACCGAGTGGGCGAGCGTGGCCAGCATCAAGCCGGCGCCGGCTGCCGCCATCGAGGGCACCCGCGAAATCACGTGGGCGGCAACGCCGGTAAATAAGGCGCGGGCATCCTCACCGACCAGCGACCCCCACGCCGGGGTGCCTTGAGCCAGCATCCGCAATCCGAGGCGCAGCGCAGTCGGCAACGAACCGGGCACCGAGCGCTTGTCGCCCAGCAGTAAACCGACCACGGCGGCCGAGTCCCTCACTAGCGGTCCGAGCAGGCGCCGCCACGACGCACCGTCTGCCAGTTCCGCGCAGGTGCGGTCGAGATCGCGATAGGCAATGGCCGCGGCCCGGCCCGGCAGAGGGTTGGCATAGGCAATCTGGGGAACGGCTAGCCGCACGCCGCGGGCGGCCAGGTCGAACTCGGCGAAAAACGGCGACGCCAGCGCCAGCGGGTGCACCGCCGAGCAAATATCGTGTTCTACTCCGGGAAATTCTGGGTCAGCCGCGGTGCGGGCACCACCGCCGAAGGTTGGCTGCGCCTCGACGACCTGCACTTTCAGGCCCGCACGAGCACAGATCGCGGCCAAGCTCAGCCCGTTGGGCCCGCTGCCGACGACTGTGACGTCCACCGCTCAATTACAGCCGATACGCTGTCGGTCGTGAACTTGCCTGTTGTGTTAATCGCCGACAAACTCGCCCAATCGACCGTCGCCGCCCTGGGAGACCAGGTCGAGGTGCGCTGGGTGGACGGGCCCGACCGCGAGAAGCTGCTCGCCGCGGTGCCCGAAGCCGACGCGCTGCTGGTGCGGTCGGCCACCACCGTTGACGCCGAGGTGCTGGCGGCGGCCCCCAAGCTGAAGATCGTCGCCCGGGCCGGGGTCGGCCTGGACAACGTGGATGTGGACGCTGCCACCGAGCGCGGTGTGCTGGTGGTCAACGCCCCGACATCGAATATTCACAGCGCCGCCGAGCACGCCTTGGCGCTGTTGTTGGCCGCGGCCCGCCAGATCCCGGCGGCCGACGCCACGCTGCGCGAACACGCCTGGAAGCGCTCGTCGTTCTCGGGCACCGAGATTTTCGGCAAAACCGTCGGCGTAGTGGGGCTGGGCCGGATCGGCCAGTTGGTCGCTGCGCGGATCGCGGCCTTCGGCACCCACGTCATCGCCTACGACCCGTACGTGTCGCCGGCCCGCGCCGCGCAGCTCGGCATCGAATTGCTTTCCCTGGACGATCTGCTGGCGCGCGCCGACTTCATCTCAGTGCACCTGCCCAAGACGCCTGAGACGGCCGGCCTGATCGACAAAGAGGCGCTGGCAAAGACCAAGCCGGGCGTCATCATCGTCAACGCCGCTCGCGGCGGCCTGGTAAACGAGGCGGCCCTGGCCGACGCGGTAAGCAGCGGGCACGTGCGGGCCGCGGGTATAGACGTGTTCTCCAAGGAACCTTGCACCGACAGCCCGCTTTTCGAGCTGCCACAGGTAGTGGTCACACCGCACCTGGGGGCGTCCACCGAAGAGGCCCAGGACCGGGCCGGCACCGACGTCGCCGAGAGCGTGCGGCTCGCACTGGCAGGCGAGTTCGTTCCCGATGCGGTCAACGTCGGCGGCGGATCGGTCAGCGAAGAGGTGGCGCCCTGGCTGGACCTGGCGCGCAAGCTCGGGCTGCTGGCCGCGGCGCTGTCCGACGGCCTGCCGACATCCTTGTCGGTGCAGGTGCGCGGCGAGCTGGCCGCCGAAGACGTTGAGGTGCTGAAGCTTTCGGCGCTACGCGGCCTGTTCTCGGCGGTCATCGAGGATCCGGTCACCTTCGTCAACGCGCCGGCATTGGCCGCCGAACGCGGCGTTACCGCCGAAATCAGCAAAGCTTCGGAAAGCCCCAACCACCGGAGCGTCGTCGACGTGCGTGCGGTCGCTCACGATGGTTCGACCGTCAATGTTGCCGGCACACTGTCCGGTCCGCAGTTGGTGGAGAAGATCGTCCAGATCAACGGGCGCAATTTCGACCTGCGTGCCCGGGGCACGAACCTGGTGATCAACTACGCCGACCAGCCCGGGGCGCTGGGCAAGATCGGCACCTTGCTGGGTGCTGCGGGGGTGAATATCCAAGCCGCGCAACTGTCCGAGGACGCCGAGGGCCCCAGCGCGACCATTCTGCTGCGGCTCGACCAAGACGTGGCCAGTGATGTGCGGTCGGCGATCGCGGACGCCGTTGGCGCCAACAAGCTCGAGGTGGTTGATCTTTCGTGAGACTGGCTGTTGTCGGCGGTGACGGGATCGGCCCGGAAGTTGTAGCCGAGGCGGTCAAAGTCCTTGACGCGGTCCTGCCGGGCGTGCAGAAGACCACCTACGATCTGGGCGCTCGGCGTTACCACGCCACAGGTGAAATACTGCCCGAGTCGGTGATTGGCGAACTACGTGAGCACGACGCCATCCTGCTGGGGGCGATCGGTGACCCCTCGGTCCCCAGTGGTGTGCTAGAGCGAGGCCTGTTGCTGCGCCTGCGCTTCGCGCTGGACCATCACGTCAACCTGCGACCGGGACGGCTGTATCCAGGGGTGAGCAGTCCACTCGCGGGAAATCCCGATATCGACTTCGTGGTGGTGCGCGAGGGAACAGAGGGCCCTTACACCGGTAACGGTGGCGCGATCCGCGTCGGAACGCCCAACGAGGTCGCCACCGAGGTCAGCGTGAACACCGCGTTCGGTGTGCGCCGAGTGGTGAAGGACGCGTTCGAGCGGGCCCGGCAGCGTCGCAAGCACCTGACGCTGGTGCACAAGAACAACGTGCTGGTGTTCGCCGGGACGTTGTGGTCCCGGGTGGTCGCGGAGGTCGGCGCAGAATATCCAGACGTCGAGGTCGCTTATCAACACGTCGACTCGGCCACAATCTTCCTGGTCACCGACCCTGGTCGCTTTGATGTGATCGTCACCGACAACCTGTTCGGCGATATCATCACCGACTTGGCCGCGGCTGTGTGCGGCGGAATTGGCTTGGCCGCCAGCGGAAATATCGATGCCACCCGGACCAATCCCTCGATGTTCGAGCCGGTCCACGGCAGTGCACCCGATATTGCCGGTCAGGGCATCGCCGATCCGACTGCGGCGATCATGTCGGTGGCTCTGCTGCTGGCTCACGTTGGTGAGGATCAGGCTGCTGCTCGGGTGGACCGGGCGGTCGCGACTTATCTGGCAACTCGTGGGGACGAGCGGCCCGCTACTCGCGAAGTCGGCGAACGGATTGTCGCCGCGCTGTAGATTCCGTNNTAGGCTCAACCGAATGCGCCTTGGTCGAATCGCCAGCCCCGACGGTGTCGCCTTCGTCAGCATCGAAGGCCCACTGGAAGATCCCAGCGGGATGGTCGCCCGTGAGATCGCCGAGCACCCGTTCGGCACGCCGACCTTCACCGGTCGTTCATGGCCCGTAGCTGATGTTCGGCTGCTGGCCCCGATGCTGGCCGGCAAGGTGGTCTGCGTCGGCAAGAACTACGCCGATCACATCGCAGAAATGGGTGGCCTGACCGGCCCGGCGCCGGCTGACCCGGTGATATTCATGAAGCCCAATACCGCGATCATTGGACCGAATGTACCGATTCGGTTACCCGCCAACGCATCACCAGTGCATTTCGAGGGGGAGCTGGCCGTAGTGATCGGCCAGCCGTGCAAGGACGTTTCGGCCGCCCGCGCCGCGGAGAACATCCTCGGCTACACGATCGGCAACGACGTGTCGGCGCGCGATCAGCAGAAGGCAGACGGCCAGTGGACAAGGGCCAAGGGGCACGACACCTTCTGCCCGGTGGGTCCGTGGATCGTCACCGACTTGAGTCCTCTAGACCCGGCCGATCTCAGGTTGCGTACCGAAGTCAACGGCCAAGTCAAACAGGACAGCCGCACCTCGTTGATGATCCACGACGTCGGTGCCATCGTGGAATGGATCTCAGCGGTGATGACGTTGCTGCCCGGTGATCTGATCCTCACCGGAACTCCCGCCGGCGTAGGGCCGATCGAGGACGGTGACACGGTCTCCATCAGTATCGAGGGCATCGGCACTCTCACCAATCCCGTAGTCCGCAGACACAAGTCGTGAGTGTTGCTCGCCAACGCTCCGTGGGCAAGGCCGGGCCTGCGGATTGCGCGATGAGTCTTTGGTAGTCTGCACGTCGGCCGACAATGGCTGGCGGCGGCGGTTCCAGAACGCGGGTAAATCTTGTTCTTTCCCGCGGAATGCGCTCTGACCAGTGGTTTTAGGCAGCCGATGGGGTATGGTGTAATTGGCAACACAGCTGATTCTGGTTCAGCCATTCTAGGTTCGAGTCCTGGTACCCCAGCAAAATCTCGCCATCGCAAGCGATTAGGTGGGCCAACCGGGGTGAGCTATGCTGGCTGCTCGGATCGGTTCTGGCCCCGTCGTCTAGCGGCCTAGGACGCCGCCCTCTCACGGCGGTAGCGTGGGTTCGAATCCCATCGGGGCTACAAAAGGACCGCTAACGCGGTTATTGGCCGGTCCCCAGTGCTGCGGGTGCGGTCGAACCGCCCACCGGCATCTGGGGCATCCCGAGCTTGCGGTGATCCCACGAACGCGCGCGACGCGCCACGATGCGCACGCAGACCCGCTTGTTCATCATCTGCTCGACGAAGGGCTTCATGTCGTCGCTGTAGGGCCCGGTGTAGCGCTCCCACACGCTGACCCCGACCCGATGCGACACGTCGGGATCATCCACGATCTCCGCAACGCCTTCAAAGGACACCCCACGCAGTGTGTCGTAGGTGTCGCCGTCTTCGATCAAGAAGGTCACTCGGGGATCCCGGAAGAGGTTGACGGCCTTCTGTGACTTGGCCTTGGTCTCCAGCCAGATTTCCCCGTCGACCACCGCGTACCACATGGCGGTCAAGTGCGGCTGGCCGTCGGCGCTGATGGTGGCCAGGGTGCCGGTGCGGCTCTTGACGACGAAATCGCCGATTTCATCTTCAGTCATCACGATGCTCGCGCGTTGATTCGTTCCCATGCTGTCAGTCTCTCAGGCGGTCTAGCGCCTCTGCGTGTCGAGTGTGCGCTGGCGGATTTGAGCGTGCACTGAGGGCGGGAAATTCGCGAATCTTCCGCCCAGGACACACGCAACGCCTAGAGGCGGCGAGTGATCGCTTCGGCTGCGGCAAGTAGGTCGGCCGCCCAGCGCGCTCCGGGACGTCGACCCATCCGGTCGATGGGTCCGGATACCGATATGGCGGCGATGACGACACCGCGGCTATCGCGCACCGGCGCCGACACGCTCGCTACCCCCGGCTCGCGCTCGGCCACACTTTGCGCCCAACCGCGCCGGCGCACTTCGGCAAGGGTCCGGTCGGTGAATTCCGCTCCAGGCAGCACCACCTTTTGGGTGGCCGCGTCGCTGTGGGCCAGTAGCACTTTGGCGCCCGAACCCGCCGTCATTGGCAACCGTGCCCCGACCGGCACGGTATCGCGAAGGCCTGCAGACGGTTCGAGGGCGGCCACACAGACCCGGGAAGTGCCCTCGCGGCGGTACAGCTGCACGCTTTCGTCGGTGGTCTCGCGCAACGTCGGCAGCACCGCCGCGCTCGCAGCCAGCAGCGGGTCGTTGACGCGCGACGCGAGTTCGGTGACCGCGGGCCCCAGGCACCAGCGGCCTTCGTCGTCGCGCGCCAGCAGGCGATGAACTTCCAGTGCGGCTGCCAGCCGGTATGCGGTGGCCCTGGGCAGGCCGGTTCGCTCACACAGTTCGGCTAACGCGCAGGGAGATTCCGCGATCGTATGTAGTACGCCCATGGCTTTGTCGAGTACGCCGATACCGCTATGCTGTCTCACAAAGAGATACTAGCGTCTCGCATCCTGAGATCACAGCCTGGATCGATCGGCGAGCCGCGAAAGACCGAATCGAGATTCGCGCAGATGGGATTCGAGATGGAAAACACAGGCGGCGCCAATAAGCCGCGCACAATGGCCGAAAAGGTTTGGGCGGATCATGTCGTGTCCTCCGGAGAGGGCTCTGAACAAAGCAACGCTCCCGATTTGATCTACATCGACCTGCATCTGGTCCACGAGGTCACCAGCCCACAGGCTTTCGACGGTCTGCGCCTGGCCGGGCGCCCCGTGCGCCGGCCGGACTTGACGCTGGCCACCGAGGATCACAACGTGCCCACCATCGACATCGACAAGCCGATCGCTGACCCGGTGTCGCGCATCCAGGTCGAAACCTTAAGGCGGAACTGCGCCGAATTCGGCGTCCGGCTGTATCCGATGGGCGATATCGAACAAGGCATCGTGCATGTCGTCGGACCTCAGTTGGGTCTCACCCAACCAGGGATGACGATCGTCTGTGGCGACAGCCACACCTCTACCCACGGCGCGTTCGGCGCACTGGCGATGGGCATCGGCACCTCAGAGGTCGAACATGTGCTCGCCACCCAGACCTTGCCGTTGCGGCCATTCAAGACAATGGCCGTCAATGTCGAGGGGCAGTTACCTGCCGGCGTGGCGGCCAAGGACATAATTCTGGCTTTGATCGCCAAGATCGGCACCGGCGGCGGGCAGGGGTACGTCATCGAATACCGGGGGAGCGCCATCGAATCGCTGTCCATGGAGGGCCGGATGACGGTCTGCAACATGAGCATCGAAGCCGGCGCCCGGGCAGGCATGGTGGCACCGGACCAGACCACCTACGAGTATCTGCGCGACCGCCCGCACGCGCCCACGGGATCGCTGTGGGACGCGGCAATCGCGTACTGGGAGCAGTTGGGCACCGACGATGGCGCGGTTTTCGACACCGAGGTCTTTCTGGATGCGGCGTCCTTGAGTCCGTTCGTCACTTGGGGAACCAACCCTGGCCAGGGAGTTCCTTTGGCCGCAGCCGTGCCGGATCCAGAAATGATGGCCGACGACGGCGAGCGGCAGGCCGCCGAGAAAGCGTTGGCTTACATGGACCTTCGGCCCGGGATGCCGATGCGTGATATCGCCGTCGACACGGTTTTCGTCGGGTCTTGCACCAATGGTCGTATCGAAGATCTGCGGGTGGTGGCCGATATCTTGCGTGGTCGCAAGGTGGCTCGCGGAGTGCGGATGCTGGTCGTTCCGGGCTCCATGCGGGTACGCGCCCAGGCTGAAGCCGAGGGGCTCAGTGAGATATTCACCACTGCCGGCGCCGAGTGGAGGCAGGCGGGCTGCTCGATGTGCCTGGGTATGAATCCCGATCAGCTCGCGCCGGGGGAGCGGTGCGCCGCGACGTCCAACCGCAACTTCGAAGGGCGGCAGGGCAAGGGCGGCCGCACACATTTGGTTTCTCCGGCCGTCGCCGCTGCGACCGCGGTTCGCGGCACCCTTTCCGCCCCAGCCGACTTGAACTAAACCCAGTGAAATTCTTAAGAAAGGACGACGATGGAAGCCTTTGACACCCATACCGGTATCGGCGTGCCGCTGCGGCGGTCCAATGTCGATACCGATCAGATCATTCCGGCGGTGTTTTT
The DNA here is from genome assembly GCA_003165155.1 of Mycobacterium sp. Lineage (GTDB taxonomy): Bacteria > Actinomycetota > Actinomycetes > Mycobacteriales > Mycobacteriaceae > Mycobacterium. The sequence goes on from PLSK01000222.1 coordinate 46,058, forward strand.
GAAGCGCGTCACCCGGACCGGTTTCGAGGACGGTTTGTTCGCGACCTGGCGGTCGGATCCCGCATTCGTGCTCAACCTCAGCCCCTTTGACCGAGGCTCAGTCCTGGTCGCCGGGCCCGATTTCGGCACCGGGTCGTCGCGTGAGCACGCGGTGTGGGCGCTCATGGACTACGGATTCCGAGTGGTCATCTCGTCGCGATTCGGTGACATCTTCCGCGGGAACGCGGGCAAGGCGGGGTTGCTGGCGGCCGAACTCGCCCAAGACGATGTGGAACTTCTTTGGAAGCTAATCGAGCAGAGTCCGGGGTTGGAAATCACTGTCAATCTTCAGGATCGAAATGTCACCGCGGGAACGGTGGTGCTGCCGTTCAAGATTGACGACTATACCGCTTGGCGGCTAATCGAGGGACTCGACGATATAGCCCTTACGCTGCGGAAACTCGATGAGATCGAGGCTTTTGAGGCCGCTTACCCGGACTGGAAACCGCGTACTCTATCGACCCCCTGAAGGGGTCGTCCGGGGCGAAATTTCCTCTCGCCCATCTAACTAACCCGGGCCTATTTTGAGCCCATGCCACCGGTCAAGGGCGGCAACCGGATTGCGGAAATTCCAAACACCGGGTCCTGAAATTGCGCGTGGCTCTTGGCAATTTGCCAGGTAAGGGTTTACCGTGTCCACTAGTCGGTTCAAAAATGGGACCATTAGCTTCGGAGGGATTGGATGAATAAAGCAGAGCTCATTGACGTGCTCACGCAGAAATTGGGCTCGGACCGTCGCCAGGCAACTGCCGCCGTCGAGAATGTCGTCGACACCATTGTGCGTGCGGTGCACAAGGGCGACAGCGTCACCATTACCGGGTTCGGTGTATTCGAACAGCGTCGCCGCGCAGCACGCGTGGCCCGCAATCCGCGTACCGGTGAAACGGTGAAGGTGAAGCCGACGTCCGTCCCGGCGTTCCGCCCGGGTGCCCAATTCAAAGCGGTTGTGTCTGGCGCGCAGCGCCTCCCGTCGGAAGGACCCGCCGTGAAGCGTGGTGTCGTGGCGAGTGGAGCCAAGAAGGCCCCGGCCAAGAAGGCTCCGGCCAAGAAGGTTGTGGCCAAGAAGGCTCCAGTCAAGAAGGTTGTGGCCAAGAAGGCTCCGGTCAAAAAGGCTCCGGCCAAAAAGGTCGTCAAGGCCGTGAAGGCGCCCGTCAAGAAGGTGGCCGCCAAGGCGCCTGTCAAGAAGGCCGTCAAAGCGGTGAAGAAGGTTGTCGCCAAGGCGCCAGTGCGCAAGGCGGCAACCAAGGCTCCGGCCAAGAAGGCCGCGACAAAGGCTCCGGCTAAGAAGGCTCCGGCCAAGAAGGCCGCAGCCAAGCGGGGCCGCAAGTAAAGCGGTAAGCAACCAATACGCGATACCCTCCGGTGGCACTGTGGCCACCGGAGGGTATTCGCGTGTTAGGCCCGCACGTTGGCGGCCAGCGCGCCGCCGATGTGGTCTGCCGCCGTCAGCCGACCGTCCGATAGCGACAGCACCCACGTGCTGCCTTTGTGGTTGCGGGATTTGTCGGGGCGCACTCCGTCGCGTTCGCACCACCAAGCGATCAGGTCGGGAATCACCTTGCCCTGGGAGCAGATCACCGGTGTGCCTTCCTGCGTGGCAATCTCCAGCATTCGGTGTCGGCCGCGTTTAGGGCTCTTGGCGTACGCCTCCTCGGTCAAGGTCGGCTCGTCTTGGATCGGCACGCCCAGCTCTTCGGCGAGTGGTCCTACCGTCTGTTGACAGCGCACCCGGTCGGCCGCCCGCACGTTGGTGGCGCCAAAGGCCAGCAGTTGACCGACCAATGCCTCGGCTTGTGCTCTTCCTTGTTTGTCCAAGAGCCGTTTGGTGTCGTCCCCCTTGAAGCGTGATTTTCTGCCGGCGGTGCCGTGTCGGACGACCAACACGGTGCGCGTGTCCGCCGGCTGTTTTTTGAACTGGCGCAAGACCTTTCGATCCTGCGCATAATTGAGTTTCTTCGTCGCGTCGGCGACTGGGAGCCAGATCAACTCGTCGACTTCGTTGCCGGCGGTGAATTCCCCGCCGGTACTGCGCGCGGCCCAGTAGTACACCTTCTTGACGCCCAGGTCGATCGGGTAACTCACGGCAGCGAGGCGCCTGCCCAGGATCGACCGGCTACCGGTCTCTTCAAGTACCTCCCGCACGGCGGCCACGGGAGCGGTCTCGCCGGGGTCGACCTTGCCCTTGGGCAGCGACCAGTCGTCGTAGCGCGGGCGGTGTATTACGGCGATCTCGAGTGCCGCGTTCTTGCTGCCTGGGTCATCGGCTGGTCGCCACAACACGGCGCCGGCGGCGTACACGATTCGGCTCCCCGTGCGCCGGCTCTGGTTCGGCACCTTCACTCCTGCAGGTTAATTCGGCTATGGCCGCTCGCGGTCGTGGGGGTGGCCTAGAAAACCCATCGAAACCAATCGTTAGGGGCTGGTGTGCCGCTCCATAAACGAGACTTGGTGGTCGCGCACGCTGTGACCCTCCCGTGGCGAAGCGGTCCACTGGCCGTCAGACCCGAGTTCCCAGCACCTGGTGGACGGGTCCAGTGCGGACTCGAACAAGTCGTCCAGATATGCCGTCAGCTTCGGGTCCTTGACCTGAACCAGCGCCTCGACCCGCCGGTCGAGATTGCGGTGCATCATGTCTGCGCTGCCGATCCAGAACTCGTTGATATTGCGGAAATGCATGATCCGCGAGTGCTCCAGGAATTGGCCGAGGATTGAGCGGACCGAGATGTTCTCCGAGAAGCCCTCCACGCCCGGGCGCAGTGCACAGATACCGCGCACCACGACCTCGACCCGCACGCCCGCCCGCGACGCGCGGTAGACCGCGTCGATGACCTGCTCGTCGACGAGCGCGTTCATCTTCAACCGGATCCGGCCGCCACCGTGGTCGCGGTGGGCGGCAATCTCGCGATCGACGCGTTCGATGATGCCCGTGCGAATGCTGTGCGGGGCCACCAAGAGATTGCGGTAGGACACCTTGCGCGAGTAGCCGGTGAGCGAATTGAACAAGTCCGTCAGGTCGGCGCCGATTTCGGGGGAAGCCGTCAGCAGACCGACGTCCTCGTAGAGCCGCGCCGTCTTGCCGTTGTAGTTGCCGGTCCCGATGTGGCAGTAGCGCCGGATCGTTGAACCTTCGCGGCGCACCACCAAGCAGGTCTTGCAGTGCGTCTTGAGTCCGACGTACCCGTAGACCACGTGCACGCCCGCTTGCTCAAGTTCGCGCGCCCACCGGATGTTGGCTTGCTCATCGAAGCGGGCCTTGATCTCGACCATCGCCACCACTTGCTTGCCGGCCTCGGCGGCGGCGATCAGCGCCCGGACGATCGGCGAGTCACCGGACGTGCGGTACAGGGTCTGTTTGATTGCCAGCACGTTGGGGTCGGCGGCAGCGAGCTCGATAAATCGCTGCACGCTGGTCGAGAACGATTCATACGGATGGTGTAGCAACACATCGCCTTCGCGAAGCGTCGCGAAGATGCTCCTGGGCGTCTCGCGATCCGCGAAGGCGGGACTGGTGGCGGGAACGAACGCCGGGTCTTTGAGACTCGGCCGGTCGACGCCGTAGATCTGCCACAACGACGACAGATCGAGAAGCCCCGGGACCTCGACGACGTCACCGGGATGCACGTCGAGTTCGCGCAGCAGCAGTTCCAGCATGCTCTCGGTCATGTCGTCGGCGATCTCGATCCGCACCGGCGAACCGAACCTCCTGCGCGCCAACTCCCGTTCCATCGCTTGCAACAGGTCTTCGTCGCGGTCCTCGTCAACCTCGTACTGGGCGTTGCGGGTAATGCGGAACGTGTGGTGCTCGACGATTTCCATGCCGGGGAAAAGCACCGGAAGAAAGGCCGCGATCAGCTCTTCCAAAGGCAGATACCGGACTTCGCCCTGTCCATCGTCGCTGGCGTCGCGCTTTTCCAGCTCGACGAAGCGACTGACGTTGTCGGGCACCTTGACTCGGGCGAAGTGCTTGGCGCCGTCATCGGGCTGCCTGACCGTCACCGCCAGGTTGAGGCTCAACCCGCTGACGAATGGGAACGGGTGCGCCGGGTCGACGGCGAGCGGGGTCAGGACGGGGAAGACCTGCTCGGTGAAGTAGGTCGCTAGTTCGTCGCGCTCAGCCTGATCCAGGTCGCCCCAGGTAACGATGTGGATGCCCTGCTCGGCCAGCGCCGGGCGCACCGAGTCGAGGAACACGCGCGCGTGCCTGGTCGCGATCCGCTGCGTCTGCTCGCCGATGCGTGCCAGTTGCTCGCGCGGCGTCAGGCCGTCGGCCGAGCGGACCGACAGTCCCATCTCGTCGCGGCGCTTCAGGCCGGCCACCCGAACCATGTAGAACTCGTCGAGGTTGGACGCGAATATGGCGAGGAATTTGGCGCGCTCCAGCAGCGGCAACGATTGATCGTCGGCAAACGCGAGGACGCGCGCGTTGAAGTCCAGCCAGCTCAGTTCCCTGTTGAGGTAACGGTCTTCTGGGAGCGGGTCGTCGATCGCGGCGGGAGTCGCCGCGGGGGGCGCCGCAACGTCCGAGTCGCCTGGTTGCCATACAGTTTCTTCGGGGCGCGCCTCAGCTTCGATTTCGGTCACCATGGGATCATTCCTCATTACCCCTTGATGCTGCCAGCGCGCGACGGACGTCAATCCGCCGTTGGTGCGCCGTTCACCCTCTTGAAAGGTCTGTTGGCGCTGGTCCGGCGCGTTTGCTGCTGCGAGGCTAACGCTGGGTGAGGGCCCGCGTGGTCGCTGCGCCGACACCGAGGCGTCGGGCAACCGCCAGGTCGGCGGGTGTGTCGACGTCGCAACGCAGCCCCGGCCACGCACCCGTCAGCTCGATCGCCCCCGAACGGCGATGTCGCGCCGCCGAATCCAATCCGAACTTCGGGTCGAGCGCGGATCCGAACGCGAAAAGCGCGGCCGTTCCGGTCGCCAGCCGGTCAGCGACGAAACTGCGCCGATGTTGGCGCGCGGCGGCAACCGCCTCGGACAGCTCCTGCGTCTGCAGCGCCGGCAGATCACCCTGCAGCACAACGATATTGGAGAATGGCCCGGCCACTTCCTGTTCGGCCACGGCGATGGCGTTGTTCAGTGGGTCCCCGTGCCCCTCGGGAGTCGGGTCCGCCAGCACATTAGCTCCGAGCGCCGCCGCCGCGGCGCTCGCGGCTTGGTCGGGCGTGATGACGGTGATCGAGCCGACTGCTGCGACGCCACCCGCCGCGCTCAGCGTGTCCACCAACATCGCCAGCACCACACTCTCCCGGGTACGGGCCGAGAACACCGGTGCCAGTCTGGTCTTGGCGGCGGTCAATCGCTTGACGGCGATGATCAGGGCGACATCAGCCGCTCTGTCGCCGGCGCCGTCGGCCCGTGTGCCGCTCATATGGTCATCCTGCCAGCGACGCGTGTGCACCCGTCGTGAGCGTGTCGCCAGCGCGATCGTGACGGCCGGGCCCCGCGCTAGTCTGGCGGCAGCAGGAAGGCGCGTCTGGATGGGCTAGCACGGACGGGGATGGTGGATGGTCGGCACGTCGGGCGCCATTGCGGTAATGGGCGCCGGTGCGTGGGGCACGGCGCTGGCCAAGGTGCTCGCTGAGGCCGGGGGGCCAGGAGCAGAAGTCATGCTTTGGGCGCGGCGATCGGAGGTCGCCGCGCAGATCAATGCCACTCGATACAACCCCGCCTACCTGCCCGGCACATTGCTGCCACCGAGCGTCCGCGCCACCGCTGACGCACGCGAGGCGCTCAACGGCGCGACGACGGTGCTGCTGGGAGTGCCGGCCCAGACGATGCGGGCCAACCTCGAGCAGTGGACGGATTTGCTGGCCGACGGAGCGACTCTGGTCAGTCTGGCCAAGGGCATCGAGCTGGGCACCTTGATGCGGATGAGTCAGGTCATCGTTTCCGTGACCGGTGTGGACCCAGCGCAGGTCGGCGTGATCTCGGGACCGAACCTGGCCAGTGAGATCGCCGAAGGCCAACCCGCGGCCACCGTCGTCGCATGCAGCGATTCCGGCCGCGCGGTTGCGTTGCAGCGCATGTTGAACAGCGGTTATTTCCGCCCGTATACCAACTCCGACGTGGTGGGCACTGAGGTCGGCGGGGCTTGCAAGAACGTCATCGCGCTGGCGTGCGGGATGGCGGCGGGTGTCGGTCTGGGCGAAAACACGGCATCGGCGATCATCACCCGGGGCCTGGCGGAGATCATGCGGCTCGGGATCGCGCTTGGTGCCAAGGGTGCCACGCTGGCCGGTCTGGCGGGGGTGGGTGACCTGGTGGCCACCTGCACGTCATCGCGTTCGCGTAATCGCTCGTTGGGCGTACGCCTGGGCCAAGGCGAGTCCATACAGGCGGCGTTGGGGGGCTCCGCCGATGGCCGAGATGGTCACATAGTAGAGGGCGTGACGTCTTGTGAGTCGGTACTCGCGCTGGCGTCCAGCTACGACGTCGAGATGCCGCTCACTGATGCCGTGCACCGGGTCTGTCACAAGGGGCTCTCGGTGGACGAGGCGATAGCTCTCCTGCTGGGGCGCAGCACCAAGCCCGAATGAGCCGGGCCGTTCTCTCTGCGGGCTGGCCGAAACTGCGGTCAGGGCGCAAAAAGTGCCCAGGGGACCAGCCCTGGACGCAGGTTGGATGCCGTGGCCGCAGCCTCGGTGCGCGGCGCCCTGACTTGATGGTCTAAAACGCCAGGTCGGGGGCTNNACCCGGTAGCCTCTCTAGGTTGTGACTGCCTCCGAGCGCGTGCGCGTAGCCGTCGTGTTCGGCGGGCGAAGCAGCGAGCACGCCATCTCGTGCGTGTCCGCCGGGAGCATCCTGCGCAACCTCGACCCGCAGCGCTTCGACGTCGTCGCGGTGGGCATCACCCCGCAAGGCTCTTGGGTGCTCACCGACGGCAACCCGGACGCGCTGGCGATCACCAACCGGCAGCTTCCGGGGGTGAGCGACGAATCGGGCACCGCGCTTGCCCTGCCGGCCGATCCGCAGCGAAGCGGCCAGTTGGTGTCACTGCCGCCCGGTGCCGGTCAGGTATTGGCCTCCGTCGACGTGGTGTTCCCGGTGCTCCATGGCCCATATGGCGAGGACGGCACGATCCAGGGGCTGCTCGAACTTGCGGGTGTGCCGTACGTCGGAGCCGGTGTCCTGGCCAGTGCCGCCGGAATGGACAAAGAATTCACCAAAAAACTGCTCGCCGCCGACGGACTTGCGGTCGGCCCGTACGTGGTGCTGCGCCCGTCGCGGCCGGCGCTGCACCCCGAAGAGCGCGAGTTGCTGGGTGTGCCGGTGTTCGTCAAACCCGCGCGGGGTGGCTCGTCGATCGGTGTGAGCCGGGTGTCGAGTTGGGACCAGCTGCCGGCCGCGGTAGCCAACGCTCGTCAGCACGATCCGAAAGTGATCGTCGAGGCGGCCATTCACGGTCGCGAGCTGGAGTGCGGCGTGCTCGAGATGCCGGACGGCACAGTGGAAGCCAGCACGTTGGGGGAGATCAGGGTAGCCGGGGTGCGCGGGCGCGAGGACTCGTTCTACGACTTCGCGACCAAATACCTCGACGACGCGGCCGAATTGGACGTGCCGGCCAAGGTCGACGACGATGTCGCGGATGCGGTGCGCCAGTTAGCGATCCGCGCGTTCAAAGCAATCGACTGCCAAGGCCTGGCACGGGTTGACTTCTTCCTCACCGANNGATACGGCGCTGGCGCGGGGCGTGGGTTTGCGCTAACCGGGGTGGGCCGGGTCGATGGCGACCGCCGCGATGGTGCGGTCGATCACCTCGGAGAGTTGCTGAATCGGCGTGGGCCCGGACCCCGATGGCAGTGTCAGTGCTAGATATACGGGCCGGTCGACGGTGTACCAAGTCGACCTGCCCGCAGCTCCGGCGGATTGCTGTTGGTCTGTGACCTCAAACCATTGCACCCGATCGACGACCTGGATCGGGGAACCCACCACGAAGTCGGCCGGACGGTCGAGCCCGCAGCGCAACAGCACCGGCTCGCTGTCGGGCCCGGTGCGCCAGGCTGTCGCGCCCTCGGGTGCGGGTTGGGCGATCGGTGCCCGCTGGTAGTCGCCGAGTCGCGCCGGCAGCGCCTCGGCCAACGCTCGGCAGGCGGCACTGGCGGCTTGCGGGGCCGGGACGGCGGGAACGACGACGGCCTGCGGCGACGCTTTGCGGGTTGCCGCAATAACCAGGATGACGCCGATCGCCGCGACGGCGAGCGCAATTGCGGCAATCATCACGGCACGCGGCGGCCCGTCAGAGTCGCCTGTCACCGCTGCCCACCTCCGTCTCATACACTGGCGCCGTCCGCTCGCGCGGGCAGAGGCCCAACTTACCGCAGGTCGGGCGACCGTTCGGGGCGCATGTGCGGCCGCGATGCTCCGAGGAGGTGGCGTGCCAGACGAGGAACTCGACCAGGCATCACGGGAGTCCGAGACGCTGCAGCAGCTCGGTGAATTCGCGATGATCGACCGGTTGGTGCGGGGCCGCCGACAGCCGGCCGCGGTCACGCTCGGACCTGGCGACGACGGAGCCGTGGTGTCCGCGGGCGACGGTCGCGTCGTGATCTCGACAGACGTGCTCGTTCAGGACCGGCACTTCCGCCTGGACTGGTCGACGCCCCACGATGTCGGGCGCAAGGCGATCGCCCAGAACGCGGCAGACATCGAGGCGATGGGCGCGCGGGTCACTGCTTTCGTGGTGGGCTTCGGGGCGCCTGGCGATACGCAGGCGGCGCAAGTGGGCGCGCTGGTCGACGGAATGTGGGACGAGGCTGTCCTTCTCGGGGCCGGCATCGCCGGCGGTGACCTTGTTAGCTGCCCACTATGGGTTCTGTCTGTGACCGTGTTGGGCAACCTGGACGGACGGGCGCCGGTGCTGCGGACTGGGGCGAAGGCCGGTTCAGTGCTTGCCGCGGCCGGCGAGTTGGGTCGCTCGGCCGCAGGGTATGCCCTGTGGCTCAGTGGAATTGAGGGGTTCGACGAGCTACGGCGCCGTCATCTGGTGCCCCGGCCGCCTTATGGCCAGGGAGCGGCGGCCTCGGCCGCGGGCGCGCAGGCGATGATCGACGTCTCCGACGGTCTGGTCGCCGACCTACGCCACGTCGCCGATGCATCCGGGGTGACGTTCGATCTGTCCACCGCGGCGCTGGCCGCAGACCGCGATGCGCTGTCCGCGGCCGCCGCCGCGGTGCGAGCCGACCCGTGGCCGTGGGTACTGGGCGGCGGCGAAGACCACGCCCTGGTGGCCTGTTTTGCCGGTGCGGCGCCGGCCGGCTGGCGAGTCATCGGCCGGGTGCTCGACGGACCGCCCCGCGTGCTGGTCGACGGCCAGGAGTGGCGGGGATACGCGGGCTGGCAGTCCTTTGAGAGTTAAGGTGACGCAGTGACTGCGCGCCCGTTGAGCGAACTCGTCGAGCCGGGCTGGGGGAGCGCGCTGGAACCGGTGGCCGAGCAGGTCACCCAAGTGGGTCAGTTCCTGCGCGCCGAGATCGCGGCCGGCCGCACGTACCTACCCGCGGGGCGGAACGTTTTGCGCGCCTTCACGTTTCCGTTCGACGACGTCCGGGTTTTGATCGTCGGACAGGACCCCTACCCGACGCCGGGACACGCTGTGGGCTTGAGCTTCTCGGTGGCTCCCGAGGTGCGCCCGATTCCTCGTAGTCTGGCCAACATCTTCGACGAGTACGCCGCCGACCTGGGTTATCCGAAGCCCTTGTGCGGCGATTTGACGCCCTGGGCGGAGCGCGGCGTGCTGCTGTTGAACAGGGTGCTCACCGTGCGCCCCAGCAACCCAGCGTCGCATCGGGGTAAGGGTTGGGAAGCGGTCACGGAGTGCGCAATCCGCGCGCTGGTCGCCCGGTCGCGGCCGATGGTGGCGATCCTTTGGGGTCGCGACGCGTCCACGCTCAAACCCATGCTGGCGGCCGAGAACTGCGTGGCGATCGAGTCGCCGCACCCATCGCCGCTGTCGGCGTCGCGCGGGTTCTTCGGGTCGCGCCCGTTCAGCCGAGCCAACGAGTTACTCGCCCAGTTGGGCGCCGACCCGATCGATTGGCGGCTGCCCTGACCGACATGACGGCGCTGCGCGCGCACCGCCGCGGTGGTGCGGAGATGCTAGTCGTCGAGCGGGCGCCGGTGCCGGTCCCCGCACCCGGTGAAGTCTTGGTGGCCGTACACGCCGCTGGGATCACGTTCGACGAGCTGACGTGGGAGGAGACTTGGACCCGCGGTGGTGTCAGCCGCACCCCGGTGATCCCGTCGCATGAAGTGTCCGGCGTAATCTCTGAAGTAGCGTCGGGTGTAACAGATTTCAAGCCCGGCGACGAGGTATACGGACTGATCAGATTCGACCGCGACGGAGCGGCAGCCGAATTCGTCACGGTGCCGGCGGTCGACCTGGCCGACAAGCCGTCGACGCTGTCCCATGCCGGTGCCGCCGCGCTTCCGTTGGCCGGGCTGACCGCACTGCAAGCGTTGGTCGACCACGCCGCGGTGCGGCCGGGCGACGCGGTGCTGGTGCATGGCGGGGCCGGGGGAGTCGGTGCCCTGACACTCCAACTGGCCGCCATCCTCGGCGCGCGCGTCACCGCGACGATTCGCGGCGGTGACAGTGAGCTCGTCCGGAGCTATGGCGCTGCGCGGGTTATCGATGNNGGCGGGAGGCTGATCACCATGTCGGCGCCCCCGCCGCCGGGCAGAGCCGACGAATACGGTGTCACGGCGACGTTCTTCGTCGTCACGGCCAACCGAGACCAGCTCACCGAACTTGCCGCGCTAGTCGACAGCGGCAGGCTGCGTGTGGAACTCGCGGAGACGTTTCCGCTCGAGAACGGCCGGGAGGCCTTCGAAAGCGGCCGGCGTCCCAACAGGCGCGCAGGCAAGACCGTCATCGTGGTTCGGGGCTGAACGGCCGCATTATCCGGTTATGGGACGCCACATCTCAACGGTGCTGGTGGCTCCGCCGGGTAGCTCGATGAACTCGATCGGTGTGCCGTCGGGGCCGTAAACAAACAGCATGCGCACGCCCGCGATGGATGTCGGCGACCCGCAGTTCAAGTCTGGGTGGGCGCTGAGTCGCTCGTAGGTGTCGTCGAGGTTGCGCACCCGAAAGGAGATGTTGGTGTATCCCAGNNACCGTGCCGAGATCGAGCAGTTCGACCATCGTGCCGCCGATGAGGCCGCCGACCATCCTGCCGTGCGCGCCGCTAGTCCCGGTCACGCTTTCGAGGCCTTCGCCGTCGAGGTTCACGTCGAAGACGACGTCCATCCCGAGGACGTCGGTGTAGAACGCGAGGGCAGTGTCCATATCGGACACGCCGACACAGACGTGTGAGAAGTTTTCTACCTCAACGGCTTTGCCTTCACCCATCGTCGCGCTCCTTTGTCTGGGCCCTGTCTGGGGTGTCTTCGGGGCATGCCCGCGAAGAATACAACGTGCCGGGTGTCAGGATCTTCTGTTATGACAGCTGTCGGAAAGATAGTCGTAGTCGGGGCCACCGGCCTGATAGGCGCCAGACACCATCCGGGTGCCGACCGCGCCTGATCTAGCCGATCGCCGGCACCGAAGTCGCCGCGAAATTGGCGGCGATCGCGATCGAAGCCGCGGCCAATGCCGTCGTCGAATTCGTTGGGCCGGAATACCTCCAGTTCGAGCACTTCATCCGCAACGCATGCGCGCACCAAGCCGATACCCGCGCTGTCGTGACCGATCTGCAGGCCCGGTACTTCGGGACCCTGCGGCAGCAGCGCACCTTGGTCACCGATGTCATCGGGGGTTGCCACATATTGCGGGTTGAGTGGTCGGTAGTTGTCGGTGGTGTGTTGTAGGAACATAAGTATGAATTTGGCGGTGTGGACTGAGCGCAGCGGTGTTGCGCGTGTGACTGCGTATCGCTGGTTTCGAGCTGGACGTTTGCCGGTAGCCGCCCGACGAGTGGGTCGGCTGATTCCCGTGGACGAGGTGATCGGCGAGGCTGGCCCACGAGCGCGCAGGGCGGTGTATGTGGGGGTGTCTTCGGCCGATCAGAAAGCAGATCTCGATCGGCAGGTGGCGCGGGTGACCGAGTGGGCAACGGTCCAGCAGATCCCGATCGATAAAGTCGTCGTCGGGGTCGCTTCGGCGTTGGATGTGCACCGCCGCAAGTTTGTTGCTGATCTGTGTGAGGCGTCGGTGCACCGGATCGTAGTGGAGCACCGGGACGGTTCTGCCGGTTCGGTTCGGGACACGTGCGGGGTGCGGCGTGATGGCGAGGTTTGAGGTCCCTGAGGGCTGGTGTGTGCAGGCGTTTCGGTTCACGTTGGACCCGACCGAGGAGCAAGCTGGTTTGTTGGCGCGGCATTTCGGCGCGCGGCGTAAGGCATACAACTGGGCGGTGGCCGCCCTCAAAACCGATATTGCGCAATGGCATGCCACGGGGGTTGAGACGGAGAAGCCATCGCTTCGGGTGCTGCGCAAACGCTGGAACACCGTCAAGGACGAGGTGTGTGTCAACGCCGAGACCGGCGCGGTGTGGTGGCGCGAATGTTCGAAGGAGGCGTATGCCGACGGAATCACCGGCGCGGTGAATGCCTACTGGAACTGGCAGAGCTCCCGTGCCGGTAAGCGGGCGGGGAAACGGGTAGGGTTCCCGCGGTTCAAACGCAAAGGCCGCGACCACGACCGGGTGAGTTTTACCACCGGGGCGATGCGGGTGGAGCCCGACCGCCGCCATGTGACGCTGCCGGTGATCGGCACGGTCCGCACGCACGAGAACACCCGCCGCCTCGAGCGGCTGATCCGGGCCGGGCGGGCACGGGTGCTGGCGATCTCGGTTCGCCGCAACGGCGCACGGGTGGATGCGAGCGTGCGGGTGCTGGTGCAGCGCCCCCAGCACCCCGGCGTCGCGGTGTCTGGTTCGCGGGTCGGGGTGGATGTCGGGGTGCGACGTTTGGCGACCGTGGCGACCACTGACGGTGTGGTGATCGAACGTGTCGAGAACCCGCGCCCGTTGGAGACCGCGCCGCGCGAGTTGCGGCATGTTTCGCGTGCCCGCTCGCGCTGTGTGAAAGGTTCCCGGCGTTACCGTGAGCGCACCACGAAGCTGTCCCGGCTGCATCGCCGGGTCACTGATGTCCGCACCCATCACCTGCATGTCCTGACAACACGGTTGGCTAAAACCCACGGCCGCATCGTTGTTGAAGGTTTGGACGCGGCGGGCATGTTGCGGCAAAGGGGCTTGTCGGGTGCCCGCGCCCGCCGGCGCGGACTGTCCGATGCAGCCCTGGGTACCCCGGGCCGGCATCTGTCCTACAAGGCAGGCTGGTACGGGTCGGCGTTGGTGGTCGCGGACCGCTGGTTCCCGTCCTCGAAGACCTGCCATGCCTGCGGGCATGTGCAGGACATCGGCTGGGCCCAACAGTGGCAGTGCGACGCGTGTTCGGCGTCGCATCAGCGTGATGACAACGCCGCGATCAACCTCGCACGCTACGAGGAACCCGTTAGCGTCGTCGGCCCAGTTGGGGCCGCCGTCAAGCGTGGAGCCGACCGTAAGACCGGACCTCGTCCGGCTGGTGGCCGTGAAGCGCGGAAGGGACCCGGCCACCTAGCCGGCGAACAACCCCGAGATGGGGTGCGAGTCGCATGATCACCAAAGATCACTCACTCGTAACGGAAGTTCACGTCCCGGGTGACGGACTCCCACTCGTCGATCGACGACGTCGTTGTGGCGATCTTGTCACGCATCGCCTTGAGTACGTCGCGGCCGAGCAGCAGCCGTAGCGGCGGGTCGTCGAGCTGGGTCACCATCAGCACCGCTTCGGCGACCTTTCGCGGATCGCCAGGCAGGTGATCGGCGAACTGCTTGATCAGGTCCTTGCGCGCCGCTACGTCGGCGTAGTCGGCAATCGGGGCACCCGACTCCTTCATCGAGCGCGACGCCCAGTCGGTCCGGAAGGCACCCGGCTCGATGGCGGTCACCTTGATGCCCAGCGGCCGCACCTCGGTGGCGAGCGCCTCGGTCACCGCCTCCAACGCGAACTTGGTCGACGAGTAGTAGGCGTTGGGCGGGTTGGCCACCAGACCGGTCATCGACGAGATATTGATAATGTGCCCCGAACCGCGAGCCCGCATGGCCGGCAGCACCGCCTTGATCATATCGACAGCACCGAAGAAGTTGACGTCGAACAGCTTTCGAACCTCGGCGTCTTCGCCTTCCTCCACTGCCGACAGGTAGCCGTGGCCGGCGTTGTTGACCAGCACGTCGATGCCGCCGAACGCGTCGTCAGCCGCTGAAACCGCGGCGGCGATCTGACCGGGGTCGGTCACGTCGAGTGCGACGGCCACGGCCCGGTCGCTGAACTCATCGACGAATTCCTGCACCGTGCCGGCCTTTCGCGCGGTTACCACCACGCTGTGGCCGGCCTCTAGTGCGGCGCGGGCGATCTCGCGGCCGAAGCCGGTGGAGCATCCGGTGATCAGCCAGCGGGCCATCTCAAATCGTCCCTTCCGGGAGGCGCCGCAGGTACGCCTTCCGTCGATCGGCGAGCTGGGTCGCCCGTTCGTCGGGGCCCACTGCCCACAATGTCGGCACCTCGGCGGCGAGCCGGTCCAGCTTGACTACCCGTCCGCGGGCGCCGAGGTCCTCGCGAGGTCCGTTCGCACCGAACTCAGCCATTCGCAGGGTCAAGATGCCCTCACGCAGGCCGCCGGAGTCGATCCAGTTGGTCACGCCGGGATCGACCGGTGAGATGACGTAGGTGTAGGTGCCGTCCTCGTTGGCAACCGACTGCGCCTTGTTGAGGCTGCCGGTGCGATCGACAATGTCCAGCGTGGTGCCCCAGATGTTGCTGAGCGGCACCGTGAAGTAGTCGGCGCCACCGTCGCTGAGATCGACCACGAACGCCTCGTCGGGTGCGAGGTCGAAACGGCCCATCACATAGACCTGGTTTCGCATCGCGCCGACTTTGTCTGCTGACCACGCCAGATTGAAGTGGTTGGGCGGCATCTTGTAGACGCCGTGGCTGAGCTTTCCGGTGAAGTCGGCAAAATAGGCCATCATCGCGGCCGTCGCTTCGGCCTGTTCGTCGCGCGTGCGCGCCGGCGTTATAGGTGGGCCGCCGAGTCGCTGCACCTCCAGATGATTGGGGTCGTCACTGCCCCAGTCCAACAGCACGTCGCGGATGTAGAACTCGTGCGCAGCAGGAGAAGTCTGCACATGGTTAGCTCGCCCGTTGGCGGGCTCGGAGTCGACGGAGATGGTGAAGCTGCCGTCGGAGTCGACGGCCATGGTGCTGCCGTTGAGTACGTCTACCGTGCCCATGTTGGCGTCCCACAGCGTGAAGTAGTTCTCGGTCATCCGATGCTCGCCAACCCGGCCACGGATCTCGTAGCGTTCCTCGCCCGATATCGGGATCACCCGGTACACGCTGTCGGGATTGTCGATTCCCCAACGAGATCCGGGGATACTTTGGCCGTCCACGGGATGCGCGAGCCGGGTGATGCAACTGATCTTGGGGCGCAGCTTGTCCTGGTTGGACGACCACACTGCCGCCGAGAACATCACCTCGGCGAACGAATCGTCGAACCGCTCCCGCATCGCCTCTGAAGCCTTCGCGCGGCCCAGCCACTTCTCGGCCACAGTTCGATAGGCCGCCTTGACGGTGGGGTGCTCGATCAATTCGAGCGCCGCCACTTCCTGTTCGTGTTGGGATGCCGTCGCGACGGGATCGTCAGCCATCAACTGCTCCTCACAATTGGGGAATTGCTTCTAGATTCGCCGGCATTTTTCCTAAAGCGCTGGCATTTTTCCTAAAGCGCTTGTTGTATAACGCAAACCGGTCGTCGACTTGTTCGGGTTGCAGACCGTAGTTCTCCAGTCCGTAGGCCGGGCGCGCCGCCTCGCGGGGACGCTCGTCCAGCCAGCGCAGCATCGCGCCTTCGGCCTCGACCGTAAGCGGCAGGCCGAAAGCGTCGTAGACCCGGGATACCTGTCCGATCGGATCCGCCACCGCGTCGTCGAACGCGATATCGGTAACCAGACCCGTCTGGTCGTTCCATCGGTCACGGATCGCCATCGCCCGGTCATTCGTCCAACCCATTCGCTGCAACCATTGCGCGCCGACCCGGTTCAGGTCGACGGTGTCGGCGTGCATTGCGTGCAGGGTCGCATTGAGGCTTGCGCCCGAAGCGATCGTGGTGCGCGGGTCGCGGTGCATGTGCACGATGTGCAGGTCCGCGAACTGCGCGCGCAGCAGGTCCAGATAGCCGAGGTGCGCCGGAGACTTGAGTACCCAGCGCTGAGGCGACCAGGTTCCCTCCGGGTTTCTTTGCCGTTTCTGCCACTGTAGGAACTGCAGCATGCGCTTCAGGTAGTCATAGGCGGGGGTGAAGTCCTGTTCGTCCAGCCATGATCGGTACGTGGGAAGGTGTGCACCAGATTCGGGGACATGCGACAAAAACGTGTCGGCCAGAAAGACGATCTCTTCCTCGGCTTCTTGCGCATACATGGGGTGGATGGCGAAGAGATCCGGTGCCAGTTCGCGGGTTTTCGCTTCGCGCGCTTGGCTGATGGCGATGCGCGGATCGAGACCGGCGAACCGGTGGTCGAGCCGTGGCGCGGCCTCGACCACCTCCCAGCCGTAGGCACAGTTGAACCGTGGGTCGGCGGCCAGCAGCCGCTGCAACAACGTGGTTCCGCTGCGCATCATCCCGACGACGACGACCGGCGCGACGATGCGCTCGTCGAGGATCTCCGGGTGGCGGCGGACCCATTCCTGAGCACGCAGCCGCATTCGCAGGCTGTGCACGATGCCCGAACGCAGGATGTGTGTCCCGACCGCGTTGAGATCGGCATCGACGCAGGCCCGGTCGTAGTCGGCGAGCAGCACGCTCAGCGGACGTTCGAACTCTCCGGCGCCCCAATCGGTGAGTGACTCCTTGCGCTGCGCGTCCGCCAACACGGTTGCCAGGTCGAAGACGCCCGGATTTCCCACGTGATCAGAACTTCAAATGCTGGCTGACATCGCCGACCTGGTCGACGAACATGATGCGGCTGTCGAACCACCACACGCCGTCCAACCGGTGAAACGTGTCCTTGTAATGCCCGGTCACGATCACCTGCAGCGGCAAATCGGGCGTGGCCTGCGTGACGCTGTAGTAGGACGTGCTGCGCGCGGTCCCTTCAGCCTCGTTGATGTGGAGCTGCACGTTACTCGTGTTGTGCCTGGTCTTCGGGGTGCCGTCCTCGTAGATCTTGGTGGCCATGTTGTACAACTTCCGCACCCCGGGGCTCCCTTCGAACACCGTCTCGGGCGGACCGTTCTCCACGCCGCAGATACGTCCGTGCGCGAAGATCCCGGCCACCGCGTCCAGGTCTCCGGCGTCCAGCCGTTCGGCGTAGGTGTAGATGAGGTTGGTGATTTCCAGTGCACTGTCACTCATGTCGAATCACGCCGAATCTTCTCTTCTCATGGCCGCGCCGCTACAAGGTCGCAGACCATGTTGGCAGAACTGACCCGACTTGCGGTCATTCGGGGTCGAATTGGCCCGCCCGATGGTGGCGACCCGCTTCACCCGGCTTCGCCGCGCTCGCGATCGCCACTAGTCTGATCGCCGTGACTTCACCTTGGTCGCCGAGCCGGCTCGGCAACTTGACCGGCAAGCGAATCGTCGTCACCGGGGCGACCAACGGCGTCGGCCTGGGTACGACGCGCGCTCTGGCCCAAGCCGGCGCCCACGTGATCCTGGCCGTCCGCAACACCGAACTCGGCGAGCAACGCGCCGCCCAAGTCGGCGGCTCGACTTCTGTGGTCAAGCTGGACCTCGCCGACCTGGCTTCGGTGCGCGCTTTCCCCAGCCTGGTCGAGGGTGACATCGACATCCTTATCAACAATGCGGGCACCATTGCCGACCGCCGTACCGACACGGTCGACGGATTCGAGATGACGCTGGGCACCAACCTGCTCGGGCCGTTCGCGTTGACCAACCTGCTGCTGCCCCGGGTGCGTTCCCAGATCATCAACGTCGGCTCCGACGCGCACCGCACGGCGAAGCTGCGGCTCGACGACATGCACCTGCGCAACAACAAGTGGACGCGACTTGGCGCCTATGCGGTGTCGAAGCTGGCAGTGATGCTGTGGGGGCTGGAGTTGGACCGCAGACTGCGCGCCGCCGGATCGCCGGTCGTCACCCAACTCACCCATCCCGGCTGGGTGGCCTCGAATCTGTCGCAGATCTCCGACTCGCCGCTGATGTCGCTGGCGCACAAGACGGTCAAGGCTGTTGGAGACCGGTTCGCCAACGACGCCGACCAAGGAGCGGCGCCCACGCTGTACTGCATCAGCGAACCCATCCCGCCGGGGAGCTATGTCGGCGTCAGCGGCAGGTTGGGCCTGCTTGGCGCGCCGGCGCTCATCGGTCGTACGGTGCTTGCTTGCGACTACGCCGCCGCCGCACGTCTGGTGGCTTTCGCCGAACAAGAGACCGGCACGACCCTGTCGGTGTCCCATGGGTGAACTCGACAACACCGTCGCCGTCATTACCGGCGCGGCGCGCGGCCAGGGCCGCAGCCACGCCGTCGCGCTCGCCGAACAGGGCGCAGACATCGTCGCCGTTGATATCTGCGCCGACGTCGAGGCAATTCCCTACTCGCTGGGCACCAAATCCGATCTCGACAAGACCGCAGGGCTGGTCGAAGCCGCCGGCCGCAGGGTAATGCCCGTCGTCGCCGACGTTCGTGACCTGGCGCAGCTGGAAGCCGCAGTGCAGGCCGGGATCGACGAACTCGGCGACATCGACATCGTCATTGCAAACGCCGGGGTGGTGGCGATCGGCGACCCGGACACCCACACCGAACCGGTTTTCACCACGATCGTCGACACCAACCTGAAAGGTGTGTGGCACACGCTGCTTGCCACCGTGCCCTCGATCATTCGCAAGGGCCGGGGTGGGTCGGTGGTTCTGATCAGCTCTTCGCAGGGCCTGACCGGCCGGGGGGGCGACGGTAGCGCCGCCATGTTCGCCTATGCCGCGTCAAAGCACGGTGTTGTCGGGCTGATGCGCTCGGCGGCGAACGCGTACGGGCCGCACAAAATTCGGGTCAACTCGGTGCATCCGAGCGGCGTCGCGACGCCGATGATCCTCAACGATTTCGTCGTCAACCGCATGCTGGAGAATCCGAATGCGGCTGTCTCGCAGATGCTGCTACCCGACGTGCCGTTGGTTGACCCGCAGGATGTCACCGAGGCGGTGCTCTGGCTTGTCAGCCCGCGGTCTCGGTACGTGACGGGCGTGACCGTGCCCGTGGACGCCGGTCACTTAGTCATGTAGGGCCGTGTAGCGCCAGTTAGCCGCGGGTGACCTTGCCGGCTTTGATGCAGGATGCGCAGGCGTTGAGCCGCTTCTTGTTGCCGCCGGGACGGGCCACGACGTGCACGGCCTGGACGTTGGGGTCCCACCGACGGCTGGTGCGGCGGTGGGAGTGCGACACCGACTTACCGAAGCCGGGGCCTTTCCCGCAGATATCGCACACAGCGGCCATGTTGAAGCTCCTCAAATCTCCTGCTTGGGGTCCGGCAACTCGAACATCGGGAGCCGGGACAGCCCAGACTTATACCGGGCCCGTTCAGGATACCGACTGACGTGGGCAACCACCAAAACGACCAATAACCACCGGACAGGTTACGTCGGTGCTGTCACCCACCCTGGCTAGGCTCACTAAACCGGTTCGACCCACGGGCGTGTGGTTCTGCGCGGGCGGCCACTGCATGCGCGGCGTCGAGCTACGCTGGCGCCCACCGGCGGGCTGGCGCGGAGGAGGTGGGTCACACTGGGCACTTCGGATCGTCTGCTGGACGCGTCCGCTTTGCGGGACTGGGCGCACACCGCCGTCGGCGACCTGATCACTCACATCGACGAGATCAACCGGCTCAACGTGTTCCCGGTCGCGGATTCCGATACCGGCGCCAACATGCTGTTCACCATGCGCTCTGCGCTGGCCGAAGCCAACGTTGGAACCAACTCGGGCTCCGGGTGCGTCGCGCGGGTCGCCGCCGCCATGTCGGCGGGTGCGCTGAACGGGGCGCGCGGCAACTCCGGCGTCATCCTGTCGCAGATCCTGCGTGGTATCGCCGATGTCACCGCGACGGCGGCTGCAGGCTCCGGCGGTGAGCTATCCGACATCGACGTCACCGTGTTTGGGGCCGCGTTGCGGCGCGGCGTCGAGCTGGTCATCACCTCGATGGGTGGCGAGGAGATCCCGGGGACCATCGTCTCGGTGCTGCGGGCCGCCGCCGGCGCCGCCGAAGAGTGCGCCAGCGGCGGGGAGGGGCTGGCCCGGGCGATCGCGGCCGCCGGCGACGCCGCCGTGATCGCGCTGGAGAAGACGCCCGAGCAACTCGACGTGCTCGCTGACGCCGGTGCGGTGGATGCCGGTGGACGCGGCTTGTTGGTTCTGCTGGACGCGCTGTGTTCAACCGTCACCGGGCAGGCGCCCGCCCGGGCGGTATACGAGCTGTCGCCGCGCACCCTGCCCGACTGGCCGGCCTCGACGAGACTGACCACTACGACCGACCGGCCGGCACCGCAATTCGAGGTGATGTACCTGCTTGGCGGTTGCGATGCCGCCGCGGCGGACGCGCTCCGGGATCGGCTGGGTGAACTCGGTGAATCGGTGGCGATCACCGCCGCGCAGTCGACAACCCAAGGCGGGTACTCGGTGCACGTGCACACCGACGACGCCGGCGCCGCGGTCGAAGCGGGTCTGGTGGCCGGGCGGCTCAGCCGGATCGTGGTCTCGGCCCTGACCTCCGGAACCACCAGACTGCCGGCGGGCGGCTGGACGCGGGAACGGGCGGTGCTGGCCGTCGTCGACGGAGACGCTGCCGCCGAGTTGTTCGCCGGCGAGGGCGCCTGCGTGCTGCAACGGGGTGCGGATGCCAGCGATCCGAGCGCCGATATCAGTGCCCATCAGTTGGTGCGGGCCGTGGTGGACGCCGGCGCAGCGCAGGTGATGATCCTGCCCAACGGTTATGTGGCCGCCGAGGAACTGGTTGCCGGCTGCACCGCGGCCATCGGCTGGGGCATCGATGTGGTGCCGATACCGACCGGGTCGATGGTGCAGGGGCTCGCCGCCCTGGCCGTGCACGAACCAGGCGGGCAGGCAGTCAACGACGGCTACACCATGGCCCGCGCCGCCGGAGCTGCCCGGCACGGATCGGTGCGCATCGCGACCGAGAGCGCGTTGACGTGGGCCGGTCGCTGTTCCCCCGGCGACGGTCTGGGTATCTCGGGCGACGAGGTGCTGATCGTGGCGGCCGACGCGGCCGGCGCGGCGATCGGACTGCTCGATCTGCTACTGGCTTCGGGCGGTGACCTGGTGACGGTGCTGGTCGGTGCCGGTATAGACGGCGACGCCGACGTCACCGCGGTCGGCGACATCCTCGAAGAACACGTGCATGACAACCATCCGGGCACCGAGCTGCTGATCTACCACACCGGCCATCGCGGTGACGCACTGTTGATCGGGGTGGAGTAGCCGTGGTGTCGCTTACCGATCGGCTGGACTACATCGTCGGCGCCAAGGCGGCCGATCTGCTCGACGAGGTTTTCGGCATCCGGATTGTTGACGATCTGTTGCGCCACTACCCGCGTAGCTACACCGAGGGTGCGGCCGTGCGTGACGCCGATGACGAACGACCGGAAGAGGGCCAGCACATCACCATCGTCGACACCATCACCCGGGTGGATGAGCGGTGGATGAAAAAGCGCCCCAAAAACACGATGTTGCTCGTCACGGTTGGCTCGGGCGGCAACAAGATCACCGCCACGTTCTTCAACGCGCGGTACATCAAGAAAGTGCTCACCGAGGGCACCAAGGTCATGTTGTCGGGCGAGCTCGGGTTTTATAAAGGCGCGATGCAGCTGACGCACCCGGAGTTCCTCATCCTTGACTCGCCGGACGGGAAGAACCACGGGACCGTTTCACTGCGCAGCATCGCCAATGCCTCGCAGGCAGCAAGCGGAGAGCTGTCGTTGTCGGATTTCGAACGGAGCTTCTTCCCGATCTATCCGGCAAGCGCCAAATTGCAGAGCTGGGATATCTTCGGCTGCGTCCGCCAAGTGCTCGACGTGCTCGATCCGGTGCCCGACCCGCTGCCCGACAATCTGCGCGCCGAACTCGGCCTGGTCTCCGAGGATGAGGCGCTACGCGCCATCCATCTATCGGAGAACGAGCGCGAACGACTGCGTGCGCGTGAGCGGCTGGCCTTTGACGAAGCCGTCGGGCTGCAGTGGGCACTGGCGGCCCGTCGGCATGGTGAGCTGTCGGAATCAGGTCCATCGGCGCCGCGGAAATCTGATGGTCTGGCTGCGCAACTGTTGCAGCGGTTGCCGTTCGAGCTCACCGTGGGGCAGCGCGAGGTGCTCGACGTGCTGTCCGACGGGCTCGCGGCGACCCGCCCGTTGAACCGGCTGCTGCAGGGTGAGGTCGGTTCGGGCAAGACTATCGTCGCGGTGCTGGCGATGCTGCAGATGGTCGACGCGGGCTACCAGTGTGCCCTGCTGGCGCCAACTGAAGTTCTTGCCGCACAGCATCTTATCTCGATTACAGACGTGCTGGGTCCGTTGGCCACCGGGGGCCAGCTGGGTGGGGCCGACGCGTCTACCCGGGTGACGCTGCTCACCGGGTCGATGACGGCCGCGCAGAAGAAGCAGGTCCGTGCCGAGATCGTCAGCGGTCAAGTCGGGATTGTGATCGGCACTCACGCCCTGCTGCAGGACGCGGTGGAGTTCCACAAGCTGGGCATGGTGGTGGTCGACGAACAACACCGCTTCGGGGTCGAGCAGCGAGACCAGTTGCGTGCCAAGGCCCCTACCGGCATCACGCCGCATCTGTTGGTGATGACCGCCACGCCGATACCCCGCACCGTGGCGCTCACCGTCTACGGTGACCTGGAAACCTTGACATTGCGCGAACTTCCGCGCGGACGCCAGCCGATCACGTCCAACGTCATCTTTGTCGAGGACAAACCCGCGTGGCTCGACCGCGCCTGGCAGCGCATCGCCGAAGAGGTCGCGGCCGGCCGCCAGGCCTATGTGGTGGCGCCGCGGATCGACGAGACCGACGAACCCAAAAAAAGCTCCAAACAAGGTGAGCCACCTCCCAGACCGTCGGCAACGGCCGAAGGACTTTTCGTCCGCTTACATTCCGGCAAGCTGGCGGATCTGCGGCTAGGGCTGATGCACGGGAAGCTGCCCGCTGATGAGAAGGAGGCCGCGATGGCGGCTTTCCGGACCGGCCAGATCGATGTGCTGGTGTGTACCACCGTTATCGAGGTGGGCGTCGACGTCCCCAACGCCACGGTCATGCTGGTAATGGACGCCGACCGGTTCGGCATCAGCCAGCTGCATCAGCTGCGCGGCCGCATCGGCCGCGGCCAACACCCAAGCCTGTGTCTGTTGGCGAGCTGGGTCTCGCCGGGATCGCAGGCCGGTCGCCGGCTGTCCGCGGTCGCCGCGACCCAGGACGGTTTCGCGCTCGCCGACCTGGACCTCAAGGAGCGCCGAGAAGGCGACGTGCTGGGCCGCATGCAGTCCGGTAGGCGGGGCACCTTGCGGCTGCTGTCGCTGGCCGACCACCTGGTGTTCATCGAGGCCGCCCGTGAGTTCTGCACGCAGGCTTATGCGGATGCGGAATCGCACCCCGGATTGGCCGCACTGGCAGCACGATTCACCGACACCGACCGCATCGAATATTTAGACAAGTCATGAACCGAAAGCTGCTGCTGTGGTTGTCCGCTGCCGCGGTGCTCGCGGTGGTCGTCGCCTATCAGACGTTGGGATCATCGGCGGCCAGGCGCAGCGGCGAGGCCGCCGCGCGCGCCGACGTCCCGACGGTGCAACCCGGCGCCGATGTGCTGGCGGGGATTGTCGTGCTGCCGCAGCGGGCCCGCCGCTACGACTACCGCAGGCCGGCGTTCGGCGACGCCTGGGACGACAACAACGATGCCCCAGGAGGGCACAACGGATGTGACACTCGCGATGACATCCTCAACCGCGACCTCGTCGACAAGACGTATGTGTCGATCAAGCGCTGTCCAGATGCGGTGGCCACCGGCACTCTGCACGACCCGTACACCAACACCACGGTCGCGTTCCAACGCGGCGCCCAGATTGGCGAATCGGTGCAGATCGATCACATCGTCCCGCTCTCCTACGCCTGGGACATGGGTGCCTACGGCTGGCCCGCCGCTGAGCGGCTTCGTTTCGCCAACGACCCGGCCAATTTGCTCGCCGTCGAAGGCCAGGCGAATCAGGACAAAGGCGATTCGCCACCAGCTCTATGGATGCCGCCGAATAAAGCCTTTGGGTGTCAATACGCCATACAGTTCATCGCGGTGCTGCGTGGTTACCAGCTGCCGGTGGACCAGCCGTCCACGGACGTACTGCGTCAGGCCGCGGCCACCTGCCCGGCCGGCTAAGCCCGCCTAATGGGTGGCCGGTGTGTAATGCGCCGCGTCGGTGGTGAATTCGGGTTTTCCGTAGGTGGCCAGCCGGAGCTTGAGGAGCCCGATGACGTATGCGTCGGTGATGTCGCGAAGCACGGGGATACGGCTTGCGTGGGTCACGGCGGTCAAACGCCCGATGATGAAGGGCGTGGTGAGGGCGATGCGCACGAGATCCGTAGGCCCGAGTGAGACGCCCATGGCCTCGGCGATCTCGCGATCACCGTTGCAGAACGTGCGGACGAACGTTAGCTTGCTGAAACTCTTCTCGACCGCTTCGGCGCAACGGTCGAACGCGGTGGTGTTCGGGCGCAGATAGGCCGCCATCGTGCCGCGAACGAGTTCACCGCAAATGGTGTCGAATCCGTGCCGTAGAAGTGCTGAGCGCGCGTGCATGACGTGCATGATGTCGGCGGGTTCGGCGGGTAGGAGTTCCTCCGGCAGGCCAAGCAGAAAGCAGCGATACCTGGCGAATTCGATGGCCGCACGCTCCTCGGCGGTGAACTCGGACCGCCCCTGCTGGCGGACTTTGCGGGCCAGTAGGTATTGGCCGATCATTCCCGCGGGCATCTGGTCTACCTGCGGCACCGGCATGCCGTAGATGGCTGTATCCCATTTGTCGGATTTCTTCAGGGCGTTGTAGCGGACCATCGAGTGCATCAACCGGACCATGGCGGCGGCTTCGAAGCCGGGTCCATATCGGTCCAGCGCGCCAGGCAGGGTGGTAACGGCGAAGAAACTGGCCGTCTCGTTGACGCGCCGGGCGGCCCGCTTGCCGGATAGGGCGCCGGTCAGGGCCATCGGTAGTGCGGCGTAGGTATTGGTGAAGGTCGCGACGAACGCTCCGCGGGTGCTGAAGGGAGCCAATAACGCCGCGGGAATGCGCTCCTGTCGGGCGCCGTCGCGCACCAGGTCGAAGTCGATCCACGCCGGGGCGGCTTCCATGGCACCAATGAACGTGGCGAGTTCGGGGGGCGCGTCGGGCACCGCCTCGATTCCTTCTCGGCAGGCTGTCTTGAGCATGTCGATCAGGTACGTGACGCTGTGCTTGGTCATCAGCGCCGCATACGGGTCGGCGACGACGTCGCCGAGCATGGTGGCCGTGCCGATCAATTCGGTGACGCGGTGGTCCTCCAGAATCGGCTCGCGGCCGGCGACCCACTCGGGCAGAGCGGAGTCGACGCCGGGCTCGGTGGCCAAGCGCTCCGGCTGTCGATCGAAGTCGAAATTCCCGTACATGTCGGGCTGCAAATCGCGTTGGCTTCGGACGCGCTGGGCGAGCGCGGGATAGTAAGTGACCAACACAACCTCCCTCGTGGACCGTACCGGCTAGCTAAACGCCGTCGTAGGTCTCCGGGTCCTCGCGCACCCGGGTGCCGTCGTTGAGCCCATTGATTGCTTCCATATGCTCGGCGGCCAATTCGAAGTCGAAGACGTCGATATTGCTGGCAATGCGCTCGGCTTTGGACGAGCGGAAAATCACCGCATTACCCAGTTGTAGATTCCACCGCAGCAATACCTGCGCGGGGGTCTTGCCGTACTCGCCGGCGACCGAGGTCACCGTCGTGTTGTCCATCAACTTGCCGAGAACCAGCGGGGTATGTGACTGCGTGACCACGTTGTGCTGCGCGTCAGAATTGCGCATGTCGGCCTGGTTGAGCAGTGGGTGCAGCTCGATCTGGTTGACCGCCGGCGTGACGAAGGTGAGGTCGATGGCCGTCGACAGATGATCCTCGCTGAAGTTGGATACGCCAATCGAGCGGGCATACCCATCGCCGCGGGCTTGGATCAGGCCGCCCCAGGCGTCGACGTAGTTGCCCAGCGACGGGGCCGGCCAATGGATCAGGTAGAGGTCGACGTAATCCAGGCCGAGTCGCTCCAAGCTGGCGGTACAGGCTTGCGGGGCCTTGCTGAAACCCTGGTCTTTCGTAGCGAGCTTGGTGGTGACGAACAGTTCCGCGCGGGGAATCCCGGAGGCGGCAATCGCGCGGCCAACCGCCGTTTCGTTGCCGTAAGCCGCGGCGGTGTCGATGAGCCGGCAGCCGATTTCCAGCGCCGCCGACACCGCGCGCTCGGTCTCGTCGTCCGACAATCCCGCGACGCCCAGGCCAAGGACCGGCATCGTGTTTTCGTCATTGAACGTTATCGAGGGGATCGAGGGGCCCGACATCATCTCACCTGCCTGTGAAATTGAAGGTTCGTGGATTCGGACCAAGACGGGTCCCATCATCCAGTGAGGAGATCGCGGCCATTTCATCGGGGCTGAGTTCGAAATCGAACACGTCGAAGTTGCTCGCGATCCTTGAGGGGTTGACCGACTTTGGGATCACGATATTACCGAGCTGGATATGCCACCTGATCAACACCTGCGCGGGTTTCCGCCCGCAACCTTCGGCGACGGCGGTGACCGTCGGATCAGTAAGTAACGCGCCCTGTCCCAGCGGTGCCCACGCCTCGGTGGCGATTCCGTGATGGGCGTGCGCCTCCCGCAATTCTGTTTGGGGGAATCGCGGATGCAGTTCAATCTGGTTGACCGCCGGGACGATGCCGGTGGCGTCGATGAGAACGGTGAGGTGCTCGGGCTCGAAATTGCTGACTCCGATGGACCGGACTCGGCCCTGGTCGCGCAAAGTGGTGAAAGCCTTGAAGGTCTCCACGTATTTGTTGAGCGCAGGTTGCGGCCAGTGGATCAGGTAGAGATCGAGATAGTCGAGTCCAAGGCGGCTCATGCTGGCGTCGAATGCCTTCAGTGTGCTGTCGTAGCCTTGGTCTGCGTTCCACAATTTGGTCACCAAGTAGAGTTCATCGCGAGGCACGCCGGAATCGGCAACCGCTCGTCCGACCTCCCTTTCGTTACGGTAGGCCGCCGCGGTATCGACATGCCGGTAGCCGGCGCGCAGTGCAGCGCTCACCGCCAGCTCGGTGTCCGCCGGGGGGACCTGGAAAACCCCGAGCCCGATGGCGGGGATCAAATTGCCGTCGTTCAGCGTGACTATGTTTTTCTCGAGGGAGCAGCCCATGACCAAGAGTCTGCCAGGCGCACCGGATGTCCACCTTCAAGCCAAACGCGCGCAGCCCCGCTGGACGAGTCGCCTGCAGGGCGCGGTGACCAATGTTGGCGCCAAGGTCATTCCTTGGATCCCAGCCCCGGCACGGCGGGTGCTGTCCGGCGGTCGTTCGGTCATCATCGACGGCAACACGCTTGATCCCACGCTCCAGCTGATGCTGTCGGGTATGCGGCTGGCCGGCATCGATGGCCTGGTTGTCGACGACGACCCGGCGGTGTCGCGCATCCAGTTTCGGGAGAGGTTGACGGGGTTTCCCGGACCTCAGATTCACGTCACGGTCGACGATCTCTCGATACCGGGGTCGGCCGGTGAGATCCCGGCGCGGCATTACCGACCCGCCAATGGCGGGCCCACCCTGGTAGGAGACTTGCTGGTCTTCTACCACGGTGGCGGCTGGGCGATCGGCGGCCTGGACAGCTATGACGCGCTATGCCGGTTGACGTGCCGTGACGCGGGCATTCACGTGTTGTCGGTCGACTACCGACTGGCGCCCGAACATCCGGCACCGGCCGCGGTCGAGGATGCCTATGCGGCCTTCCGGTGGGCATCCGAGCACGCCGGTGAACTGGGCGCCAGCCCCGGGCGGGTCGCGGTCGGCGGTGACAGCGCCGGCGGCAACCTAGCCGCCGTCGTGTGCCAACTGGCGCGAGACAGCGGTGATCCCGCACCAGTGCTGCAGTGGCTGCTCTATCCCAGGACCGATTTCACCGCACGGACCCGATCTCTGAGCCTGTTCGCCCGTGGCTATTTGCTGACCAAACGGGACATGGATTGGTTCGAGTCTCAATACCTGAGCCGTTCCGGTATCGATCCCACAGATTCGCGGGTGTCGCCACTGCTGGCCGAGTCGCTGTCTGGGCTCGCGCCCGCGTTGATCGCGGTCGCGGGTTTCGATCCACTGCGCGACGAGGGCGAGAGCTACGCCGCGGCGCTGCGGGCCGCCGGGACTCCGGTCGACCTGCGCTTCATGCGTTCGCTGACGCACGGCTTTGCCAACCTGTTTCCGCTCGGCGGCGGCAGCGCTGCCGCGACCAGCGAGCTGATATCGGCTCTGCGTGCGCACCTGAGCCGGGTCTGATCGCCAGCTTCAATCGCGCCGGTACGCTGGAAACGCCGTCACCCGGCTAGCCGGGACACATCAAGCACGTGAGGATCAGCGAACCTGTGGCCGACAAAAAGAGTCCCCCGCGATTCGACCTGAAGTCGACCACCGGCAAATCCGGTCGACTCGTCCAGATCCTCGGCACCGCATTCGTGGTGATCTTCGCGGTCGCCGTAGTCGGCTACATCGTGATCTCGCATCACGACAAGAAGAGCGCAACCACCGGGCAGGGCGATACGGTGCGGGTCGCGTCGAACAACGTGGTCAATGCGCCCGGAACGAACAACCCCAAAGCCGTGGTCTCGTTCTACGAGGACTTCCTGTGTCCGGCCTGCGGTAATTTCGAGCGGACTTTCGGACCGCCGGTAGCCAAGCTCATCGACATCGGAGCCATTGCGGCCGACTACTCCATGGTCTCCATTCTCGACAGCCAGAAGAACCAGAACTATTCGTCGCGGGCCGGCGCGGCGGCTCTGTGCGTCGCCGACGAATCCAAAGATGCGTTCCGGATTTTCCGTACCCATCTCTTCGACGACGGCGTCCAGCCCGATGAACGCGGAACCTCATTCCCCGACAACGCGAAGTTGATCGAAATCGCCCGCCAGGCCGGGGCAGTCGGCAAGGTTCCGGACTGCGTGAACAGCGGGAAATACCTCGACAAGGTCAGCGCCGAGGCGGCGGCCGCGAATATCACCGCGACCCCGACGATCAAGATCAACGGCGAAAACTACGACCCGTCGACACCGGACGCCCTGATCACCAAGATCAAAAGCATCGTGGGCGATGTGCCGGGCATCGACACGGTTGTCACACCTGCGAAATCGTGACGGTCGCGGTGTCAGCGCAACCGACTGCGCAATCCGACCTGACACCGGCTCCCGCGCCTAGCGCGTGGTGGGTGCTGATTGCGGGCGCAATCGGCTTGTTGGCCTCGATGACGCTGACGGTGGAAAAGATCCAACTCCTGCTCAATCCGTCGTACGTGCCGTCATGCAATATCAATCCGATCGTGTCGTGCGGCTCGGTGATGACCACACCGCAGGCGTCAGTGCTGGGCTTTCCCAACCCGCTACTCGGCATAGTCGGTTTCACCGTGGTACTGGTCACCGGTGTTCTTGCGGCGACGAAAGTTCCTCTGCCGCGCTGGTATTGGGCTGGGCTGGACGCCGGCATCCTGATTGGTGCGGTGTTCGTGCATTGGCTGATCTTTCAGAGCCTCTACCGCATTGGGGCGTTGTGCCCCTACTGCATGGTGGTCTGGGTGGTCACCCTTACGCTGCTGGTTGTGGTGACATCGATCGCGTTTCGTGCGTCGTTCGAGGGCTCGAACGCCGTCGTGCGGCTGTTATTCCAATGGCGATGGTCGATCGCGGTGCTCTGGTTCACCGGAGTGTTTCTGCTGATCATGGTGCGGTTCTGGAACTTCTGGTCGACACTTGTTTAGGTGTCTGTAACTGATACAGCGCGACGAGGGTAGGGGTCAAGGTGATCTCCAAAGTACTGGTGGCCAATCGCGGGGAGATCGCGATCCGCGCGTTTCGCGCCGCCTACGAACTGGGTGTCGGCACGGTCGCCGTCTATGCGTATGAGGATCGAAATTCGCAGCACCGGCTCAAAGCCGACGAGTCCTACCAGATAGGCGAGGTTGGCCACCCGGTCCGCGCGTACCTGTCCGTCGACGAAATCGTCGACACGGCACGCGGGGCGGGTGCCGACGCCGTCTACCCGGGTTATGGATTCTTGTCGGAAAACCCGGACCTGGCCGCGGCCTGCGCCGCGGCGGGCATCACCTTCGTCGGTCCCAGTGCCGAAGTGCTTGAGCTCACCGGAAATAAGTCGCGGGCGATTGCCGCGGCCCGCGAGGCCGGGCTGCCGGTGCTCGCCTCGTCGGCACCATCAGCCTCGGTGGACGAGCTGGTGTTGGCGGCCGCCGACATGCGGTTTCCGCTGTTCGTCAAGGCGGTTGCCGGCGGCGGCGGCCGTGGGATGCGCCGCGTCAGCGATATCGCAGCGCTGCCCGAAGCGATCGAAGCCGCCAGCCGGGAGGCTGAGTCCGCATTCGGGGACGCCACCGTCTATCTCGAGCAGGCGGTGCTCAAACCACGCCACATCGAAGTCCAGATCCTGGCCGACAACCTCGGTAACGTGATCCACCTTTACGAGCGCGACTGCAGCCTGCAGCGCCGCCATCAGAAGGTCATCGAACTCGCGCCCGCGCCCAACTTGGCCCGGGACCTGCGCGACAAGATGTGCGCCGATGCGGTTTCCTTCGCCCGTCACATCGGGTACAGCTGCGCAGGCACCGTCGAGTTTCTGCTGGACGAGAACGGCCAATACGTCTTCATCGAGATGAATCCCCGGATTCAGGTGGAGCACACCGTCACCGAGGAGATCACCGACGTCGACCTGGTGTCGAGCCAGCTGCGCATCGCATCGGGGGACACGCTCGACGGCCTGAGTCTGCGGCAGCAGGACATCGTGCCGCACGGCGCGGCACTACAGTGCCGGATCACCACCGAGGATCCGGCCAACGGCTTCAGGCCCGACACCGGACGCATCAGCGCGCTGCGTACACCTGGTGGTGCGGGCATCCGGCTGGACGGCAGCACCAACCTGGGTGCCGAGATCAGCGCGCACTTCGATTCCATGCTGGTCAAGCTGACCTGCCGGGGCCGTGACTTCCCGACGGCGGTGGCCAGGGCGCGCCGGGCGATCGCGGAGTTCCGCATTCGCGGAGTGTCAACGAATATTCCGTTCCTGCAGGCGGTTTTGGATGACCCGGACTTCCAGGCCGGCCGCGTTACCACATCGTTTATCGATGAGCGTCCGCAGCTGCTGACGGCACGCGCCTCCGCCGACCGCGGCACGAAGATCCTCAACTATCTGGCCGATGTCACCGTCAACCAGCCGCACGGCACGCGCCCGTCACCGATCTATCCGCACGACAAGCTGCCCGACATCGATCTGCAGGTGGCGCGGCCGGCCGGGTCCAAGCAACGATTGATCGAGCTGGGGCCCGAGGGTTTCGCGCGCTGGCTGCGGGAGTCGACGGCGGTCGGCGTTACCGACACTACGTTCCGTGATGCCCATCAGTCGCTGCTGGCTACCCGAGTGCGTACCAGCGGACTGATGGCGGTTGCGCCGTACATCGCCCGGACGATGCCGCAGTTGTTGTCTGTAGAGTGTTGGGGCGGTGCGACTTACGATGTGGCGCTGCGTTTCCTCAAGGAGGATCCCTGGGAGCGGCTGGCGACGCTGCGTGAGAAGCTGCCCAACATCTGCTTGCAGATGCTGTTGCGGGGACGGAATACCGTTGGATACACGCCGTATCCGGAGGTGGTTACGTCGACATTCGTCGAGGAGGCAACGGCCACCGGAATCAACATCTTCCGGATTTTCGACGCACTCAATAATGTGGAGTCGATGCGCCCGGCGATCGACGCCGTACGTGAAACAGGCACTGCGGTAGCCGAAGTCGCGATGTGCTACACCGGTGACTTGTCCGATCCGGGCGAGCGGCTGTACACGCTGGCCTATTACCTGAAACTTGCCGAGCAGATCGTCGACGCCGGCGCACACGTGCTGGCCATCAAAGACATGGCCGGGCTGTTGCGACCGCAGGCGGCAAAGCTGCTGGTCGGCGCCCTGCGCAGTCGCTTCGACCTGCCGGTCCACGTGCACACCCACGACACCCCGGGCGGTCAGTTGGCCAGCTATGTGGCGGCCTGGCAGGCCGGGGCCGACGCCGTCGACGGTGCCGCCGCGCCGATGGCCGGAACAACCAGCCAGCCCGCCCTGAGCTCGATCGTCGCCGCCGCCGCGCACACCGAGTACGACACCGGGCTGTCTCTCTCGGCGGTATGCGCGCTGGAGCCGTACTGGGAAGCGTTGCGAAAAGTATACGCGCCCTTTGAATCCGGGCTTCCGGGACCGACGGGTCGGGTTTACCACCATGAGATTCCGGGTGGGCAATTATCCAATCTGCGCCAGCAGGCGATTGCGCTGGGGTTGGGCGATCGATTCGAAGAGGTCGAAGAGGCCTACGCCGGCGCCGACAGGGTGCTGGGCAGGCTGATCAAAGTCACACCGTCGTCGAAGGTGGTCGGCGACTTGGCGCTCGCGCTGGTCGGCGCGGGTGTAAGTGCGGACGAATTCGCCGCTGAGCCTGCACGATTCGACATCCCGGAGTCGGTGTTGGGGTTCCTGCGGGGTGAGTTGGGCGACCCGGCCGGCGGGTGGCCCGAACCTCTGCGTAGCGCGGCGCTGGCCGGCCGCGCCCCGGCCAAGCCCACCCAGCAACTCACGGCTGAGGACGAGGCGGGACTGGCGCTGACCGGGCCCAAGCGTCAGGCCACCCTGAATAGGTTGTTATTCCCTGGCCCGACAAGGGAATTCGAGGAGCACCGGGAGATCTACGGCGACACGTCGCAATTGTCGGCCAACCAGTTCTTCTACGGCCTGCGGCAGGGCGACGAGCACCGGGTGAAACTTGAGCGCGGCGTTGAGCTGTTGATCGGGCTCGAGGCCATCTCCGACCCCGACGAGCGTGGCATGCGAACGGTGATGTGCATCATCAACGGCCAGCTGCGGCCGGTACTGGTGCGCGACCGCAGCATTGCCAGCACAGTTCCGGCCGCGGAGAAGGCCGACCGCGGCAATCCCGATCACGTTGCCGCGCCGTTCGCCGGGGTGGTCACGGTGGGTGTGTCCGAGGGCGCCCAGGTGAGCGCGGGCCAGACCCTGGCCACTATCGAGGCGATGAAGATGGAAGCCCCGATCACCGCTCCCAAAGACGCCACCGTGGTGCGGGTTGCGGTGTCGAGCACCGCTCAAGTCGAGGGCGGAGATCTGCTGGTGGTGCTGAGCTGACGCGAATCATCGGCGGCGTCGCGAGTGGTAGGCGCATTGTCGTCCCGCCGCGGGGGACCCGGCCGACCACCGATCGGGTGCGCGAGTCGTTGTTCAACATCGTGAGTGCCCGACGCGATCTGACCGGCTTGGCAGTGCTGGACCTCTACGCCGGCTCGGGCGCACTGGGACTCGAGGCGCTGTCGCGCGGCGCGGCCTCCGCGCTGTTTGTTGAGTCCGACCAGCGCACCGGGTCCGTCATCGCGCGAAATATCGAGATGCTGGGTCTGGCCGGCGCCACGCTGCGCCGCGGCGCCGTGGCAGCCGTCCTGGCGGCCGGGGCTTCAGCACCGGTGGACCTCGTCCTTGCCGACCCGCCCTACGGCGTTGCGGCCGCCGAGGTTGACGTGCTTTTGGTGGCTCTGACGACCCACGGCTGGGTGCACGAAGGAACCGTGGCGGTGGTGGAGCGCGCTGCCGCCGGCCCGCCGCTGACATGGCCGGTCGGCTGGTCTTTATGGCCCGCGCGTGTTTATGGCGACACCCGCTTGGAGCTGGCCGAACGGCTCTGAGCACGGTGTACCGTGGTCCGTCATGAGTGGCGCCGTATGCCCGGGATCATTCGATCCGGTGACGCTGGGTCACATCGACGTCTTCGAACGCGCCGCGGCGCAGTTCGACGAGGTGGTGGTGGCGATCCTGTTCAACGCCGCCAAAAAGGGCATGTTCGACCTAGACGAGCGGATCGCGATGATCGAGGAGTCGACGCAGCACGTGCCCAATTTGCGGGTGGAGGCCGGACAGGGTCTGGTGGTCGACTTCGTCACATCCCGCGGGATGACGGCGATCGTGAAAGGTCTACGCACCGGCACCGACTTCGAATACGAGCTGCAGATGGCGCAGATGAACAAGCACATCGCGGGCGTCGACACGTTCTTTGTGGCGACGGCGCCGCAGTATTCGTTCGTGTCATCGTCGCTGGCCAAAGAGGTCGCGATGCTGGGTGGTGATGTGTCGGAGCTACTGCCCGAACCGGTGAATCGCCGGNNCATCAGAAAACGATGGTCTGGTTATTGTGCACGATTACTCGGTCCTGGCAATGCCAGAGCACGGCGCGGGAGAGCACTGCACGTTCGACGTCTGCACCGACGCGAATCAAGTCGTCGACAGTGTGCGTGTGATCGACACGTACGACGTCTTGTTCGATGATCGGCCCCTCGTCGAGCACTTCGGTGACGTAGTGGGCGGTTGCGCCGATCAGCTTGACGCCGCGTTCCCGTGCTCGCTTGTACGGGGATGCACCGACAAATGCCGGCAAGAACGAATGGTGGATGTTGATCAGGGGACAGCCGACTCCGTCGAGAAACGTCGGAGTGAGTATCTGCATGTAGCGAGCTAACACTACAAAATCGACATTGCCGCTGAGCAACTGAAGTTGACGTTGTTCGGCCTCGGCGCGGGTGTCGCGGCTGGCGGGGATATGTATGAACGGCACACCGAAGGGCCGCACGCGCTCGGCCAGATCTGGGTGGTTGGCGATAACCATGGCAACCGACATCTGAAGTTCGCCGCGACGATTACGCCACAACAGGTCTAGCAGGCAGTGGTCTTCCTTGGATGCCATGATGGCGACCCGCTTGGGCTTGGCGGCCTCGGTAAATCGGTAGTCGATATCGAACTTGCTGGCCATGGTGCTGGCGAACTCGCGTTCCAGCCCGTCGATCGCGGCGGTCAGCCCGGGCAGATGGAAGATGGCGCGCTGCAGAAACGTTCCGTTCTCTGGCGCGGTGGAGTGCTGGTCCAGGGAAATGATGTTGGCGCCAGCCTGAGTCAGGAAGCTGCTCACCGCGGCGATCAGGCCCGGGCGGTCGTCGCAGCGAAGCAGCAGCCGACCGATATCGGCGGGCAGCGGCGGACCGGCGGGCGGCAGCGGGTAGTTGGCAGGCTCTGTCGGGGTTGGCACCGCGAATCATGGCTTTCGGATTGTCAGGTTTCGATTACACCTATTCCATGGGCCAGGATTGCGCCCATGACGTGAACCGCCCGGACGTCCCACTCGGCTGACGGGCCGAAGATCACGAACCGAACAAACGCAACTTACCTCGAGTTTTGGGGAGACCCCAATGATCGGGAGTTTGGACCCGGATGATGGTGGTTCATGAGAAACTCATTGCTGGATTTCTTCAGCTCAGGCATATGGCCACCTAGGCGATACACGTCAGCGCTGACGATTGAAGGGAATTGGCAGTGAATGAGCGACCTACCGCCGTATTGGGGCATCGCACCGATGCGGCTGTGAGCCCGGTTCTGGGTGGGTGGCGCCCGAGTACGGCGCCGCCGGCGTTCGCAGCACAGGACATCGCTCACATCCTTCAATACGTGCGCCACCCGATCCACGTGGTCCGCGAAGAGGCGACCGCGCAGCTGGGCCTTGCCATGGGAGGCGAGTTGGTGGGCGCCGGCGCGTCCGACGTATCCCTGGTGGGGACGCTGCCGCCGACATACCCGGAGTGGTTGGGCGACCGTGAGTTCTGCGAGGCCCACGGGATCCGTTTTCCCTATGTCACCGGGGCCATGGCAAATGGCATCGCGACACCGGCGCTGGTGGTGGCGATGGCGGAGGCCGGCATGCTGGGCTTCTTCGGCGCGGGCGGCCTCTCGTACGCCGCCGTGGAGCGTGGACTGGCCGACATCCAGGACAGGCTGGCGGGCAGAACGGGACTGGCGTGGGGCGCAAACCTGATCCACTCACCCAACGAGGCTGCGCTCGAGGCGCGCGTCGCCGAGCTGTTCATCGCGCGGGGCGTCCGCGTCGTCGAGGCGTCGGCGTTCATGAAGCTCACCCCCGCGGTCATGCACTACGCGCTGTCAGGCCTGTCGACAGATCCGTCCGGCGCGATCGTTCGCACGAACCACGTGATGGCGAAGGTGTCGCGCCCCGAGGTCGCCCGCGTGTTCATGGAGCCTGCCCCGGCAGCAATGGTTTCGGCGCTCGTAGCGTCCGGCAAGCTGACCGCGCGAGAAGCCGAGCTTGCGCGACATGTGCCGGTGGCCGAGGACATCACGGTCGAGGCCGACAGCGGCGGCCACACCGATAACCGTCCGCTGTCCGCGCTCTTCTCAGAAATCGCGCTGCTCCGCGACAAACTGGCGGAGCAGCACGGTCTTGACGCCCGCGTGCGGGTGGGCGCCGCCGGCGGTCTCGGCACGCCGCAGGCCGTCGCTGGCGCGTTCGCGATGGGGGCTGCGTACGTGCTGACCGGTTCGGTCAACCAATCGTGCGTGGAGTCCGGGCTTTCCCCTCAGGCGCGCGAAATGCTCGCTAAAGCCGGAGTGGCGGACGTCATGATGGCCCCGGCCTCCGACATGTTCGAGATGGGCGTGAACCTGCAGGTGCTCAAGCGCGGCACGATGTTCGCCCCACGCGGGAGGAAGCTCTACGAGTGGTACGCGGGCAACCCGGACCTGACCGGTGTCGTCGAAAAACATGGTGCGGAGCTGGAAAAGATCCTGGGCAAAAGCGTTGACGAGGTCTGGGCTGAAACACAGCAGTTCTGGGAGCAGCGCGACCCAGCGGTGCTGGAACTCGCCACCCGGGACCCGAAGTATCAGATGGGGCTGACGTTCCGCTGGTACCTCGGGAAATCGAGCCGGTGGGCTATCGAGGGCGACCCCGCTCGTGTCATGGATTACCAGATCTGGTGCGGTCCATCCATGGGAGCCTTCAACAGCTGGGTGGCAGGCAGTTATCTGGAGCCGTGCGAGCATCGCACGGCTGTCCAGGTGGCTCTGAATTTGCTCGAGGGTGCCACTCAAATTAGCCGGGCCCAACAAGCCCGCGAATGCGGGGTACCCGTTCCGGCGACTGCGTTCCGTTATATTCCGCGCCCATTGTCTTATTAGCGTCTTATTAGCGCATCACGGTGCCCGGTGAGGCTTTGTGAATCGCGTCATTTACCTGACGGTGGTGTCTCGTTTTAGCCTCACGTCGCCGGCGTTGAGGAAATTTTGGCTTGCTGAGCTGTTGATGTGTCTCGGCGACGCGGCGCAGAAGAATTGCCATGGCCGCAGGCTCATGCTGCCGCACAAGCACGGACGAACACCGACATCACCGCGTCGGATCCGCTCCACGGCCGACCGTGAAATCGTCGGATCGGAGGCAGCCTGAATGTTACTAATCGGTACGCTTTGCTTTATTGACTATTCGTAGTAAGAAAGCTGCCGCTCTGATAAAGTCCCGGCGAGCGCTTGACCCGTCTCGGCTGGTCAATTAGGCAATAGCTCGACGGTCAGTTACTGATCCGACGCAGGTAGACGGACGATACTGTTCGTCTGACCCTAAGCTTAAGGAGACCCAGGGGACCTATGGTATCCAAGCATCCTCCCGTTGCAGTTGTGGGCGCGAGTGCTCTGTTTCCGGGGTCGCCCGAAGCCGAGAGCTTCTGGCGCAACATCGTCGAGGGCGCCGACCTGTTCTCCGACGTTCCCGCGTCGCACTGGAACCTCGACGACTATTACGACCCGTCTCCGGGCGCGTCGCACAAGGTTTACGCCAACCGTGGCGGATTCTTGCCCACTATCGACTTCGCGCCGATGGATTTCGGAATTCCGCCGAACGTCCTGCCCGCGACTGACACAGCCCAATTGCTCGGGCTGAGGGTCGCGCAGCAAGTATTGGAGGACGCCGCCGGTGGCGACATTTCTCAGATTGATCGTGAGCGCGTCAGCGTAATTCTGGGCGCGTCCGGCGGCACCGAAATGACCACTTACATGGCCGGCAGCCTCCAGCAGCCGGTCTGGGAGCGAGGGCTCCGCGCTGCCGGTCTTTCCGAAGGCGAACTTAAGGTCTTCAGCGAGAACGTTGCGTCCAGCTACACGCCGTGGCAGGAAAACACCTTCCCCGGACTTCTCGGCAACGTCATCGCCGGGCGAATCGCCAACCGGTTCGATCTCGGTGGGACGAACTGCGTCGTCGACGCGGCTTGTGCAAGCTCCCTGGCCGCTCTCGAGGTCGGGCTCCACGAGCTCTATCTTGGTGAAGCGGACATGGTGATCGCCGGTGGAGTCGACGCCCTCAACGACGTCTTGATGTTCAAGTGCTTCGCCCAGGTCACCGCGCTGTCGCCGAGTGGTGACTGCCGACCCTTCTCCGACCAATCGGACGGCACCATGTTGGGCGAAGGGCTCGCAATGCTCGCGCTCAAGCGTCTCGATGACGCCGAGCGCGACGGTGACCGGATCTACGCCGTGATCCGTGGCCTTGGTACGTCCTCGGATGGGCGGGCCAAGAGCATCTATGCCCCAAGTCCGGCCGGTCAGGCCAAAGCTCTCCGTCGCGCCTACGCCGCTGCCGGCTACGGTCCAGAAACAGTCGGGCTCGTTGAAGCGCACGGCACCGGTACCAAAGCCGGTGATGCTGCTGAGTTCGCCGCGCTGCGAGAGGTCTTCGACGAATCGGGGCGGGTGGACCGACAATGGTGCGCAGTCGGCTCGGTCAAGTCTCAGGTCGGGCACACCAAGGGGGCAGCCGGAGCGTGCGGCTTATTCAAGGCCGTGATGGCGCTGCACCACAAGGCCCTGCCGCCGACCATCAAAATCGATCAGCCCAACCCGAGCCTCGAGATAGAAAAGTCGCCGTTCTATCTATCGACGCAGAGCAAGCCGTGGGTGCCTGACAAGGGTGTCCCGAGGCGGGCGTCCGTCAGTTCGTTCGGCTTCGGTGGCACCAACTTCCACGTCGCCGTCGAGGAGTACACAGGCACCGGGAAGCGTGCGTGGCGATACCGTTCCTGGGATTCCGAGCTGATAGTGCTTGGCGCGGAATCCGCAGCGGAACTTTGCGATCAAGCCGCCCGTCTGTCGGCATCACTGGTCGACAGTCCCGACATGCTCAGCTACATCGCACGTGACACACAGACCGGGTACGACGCTGCGCAGCCGCACCGCGTGGCTATGGTCGCCGGCAGCGTTTCAGACCTGCGCGCAATGCTCGATGAGATTGCAGCGAAACTCCAAACATCAGATCTCGCAGGATCGTTCAGCTCGCCGAGGGGTTACTTCTATTCGGCGCAGCAAGCCGGGCCAGTCGCATTACTGTTCCCAGGTCAGGGCAGTCAGTACATCGGCATGGGCGCCGATGTCCCGCAACTCTACGAGCCTGCGTTGTCGGCATGGGAACGTGCCCGTGCTGACCTTTTGAACGCTGACCGCGACCTGCATCAGGTTGTCTGGCCAAAGACGGCATTTACCGACGACGAGCGTGCGTTGCAGGCCGCCGAGTTGACAAGGACCGAGTGGGCACAACCGGGCATTGGCGCACACAGCTTGAGTCTGCTGTCGGTGATCCGTTCGCTTGGTATTTCACCCGTTGCCGTCGGCGGACACAGCTTTGGCGAGGTCAGCGCACTATGTGCCGCTGGTGTTTTCAGTGAAGAGGTTGCCCTTCTGATCGCACGAGCGCGCGGTGTGCTGATGGCCCAAGCGGCAGCCAACAGCGACGGGGCGATGTGTGCTGTGACGGCACCTGTCGAGGAGGTCAGGAAGCTGATCGACCAGTGGGGGCTTCCCGTGGTCATCGCCAACCACAACGCTCCCGACCAGGTTGTGCTGTCAGGCGACAACGCGTCGATAACCGATGTTGCACAGCGATTTAGCGCGGCAGGCGTGAACGCGCGGCGCCTCGATGTCGCTACCGCATTCCATTCCGAGATCGTTAGCCCGGCGGCGGTCCCGTTCGCCGAATTCCTTGCGAGTATCCCGTTTGGCGCGCAGGATGTGCCCGTATACGCCAACGCGACAGCTCAGCCATACGTCGGCGACGCGCAAGAAATGCGAGCCACCCTCGCCAACCAGATCGCTCAGCCGGTGCGATTTGTCGAACAAATTCAGGCGATGTGGCAGGCGGGTGCGCGCACATTCGTCGAGGTCGGTCCGGGCAGCGTGCTGACGAATCTCGTCGGCAAATGCCTCGTCGGCCAAGAGCACTCCGCGGTGTCCCTGGATGCCAAGGGCAGGAACGGCATCCGATCGCTGTGGCTCGGACTGGCCCAACTCGTGGCTGCCGGCGTCCCGATGAATTTTGGGAGTCTTTGGACTGACTACCGCATCGGCGACGACCCGCGTGCTCGCGAGCAGCCGAAGCTGACCATGAAGATCAACGGATCTAACTATGGAAGGCCGCAAATAAGCGATAAGCCCGTGCAACGGCCAACCGCTATCGCTACACCCACAGACCACAGTGACCGCACCAACGGACACAGGACCGAATCGGAGTCCAAATTGGCTTCATCGAAATCAATTCCAGCCATGGCCCACGTGAACGGGACGGCACCCGCCGTCGCGCAGCCGGCGCCGGTTCCGGTAACCCGGACCGTCGCGCCGGTGACGCCCTCGGTGTCCGCGCCAGTTGCCCTCAATGGCAATGGTGCTCATGCTGGCGCGTCTGTCACAGCGGCCATTCCTTCCCCATCCGCTGCTGCGACCATGGCGGCTGTTCCACCCACCGCACCGTCCTCTGGCGCGCCCGAGTTGGGTGCCGACGTGTTGACGGAGATGATGGCGGCGGTAGGAACCTTGCAAGAAGGCGTTGACCGTCTACAAAGGTCCTTACAAGGTCTGGTGTCGCGGGCCGAGGTGGTTGCACCGCCCGCCGCGCCTCGAGCGCCGGCGGCCCCGGTCGCCCACAACGGCAGCGCGGCAATGCCGACACCCCCGGCTGTCCATAACGGTGCTGCGGCGGTGCCGGTGGCGCCGGTGGCTCCGGTTGTGCACAACGGTGCTGCGGCGCCCGCGGTAGCGCCGGTTCCGGCTTCGGTTGCTGTGGCTGCGCCGGTGGCGGTGTCTGCGGCGGGTGCGGAGTTGGTGGCGCAGATGCTTGATGTGGTGGCGGATAAGACGGGTTATCCGGTTGAGATGCTGGATTTGTCGATGGCGCTTGAGTCGGATTTGGGGATTGATTCGATTAAGCGGGTGGAGATCCTGTCGGCGGTTCAGGAGCGGATTCCTGGGTTGCCGGATGTGGAGACGGCGACGATGGCGGCGTTGGTGACGTTGCAGGAGATTGTGGATTATCTGCAGTCTCTGATCACCCCGGCTGTCCATAACGGTGCTGCGACGATGCCGGCACCGCCACCAACCCTGGCCCCTCCAAACGGCATATTGGTAGGTGACCGCCTCCCTTTTGAGTTGGCCGGAGCAGCGATCGCCCGCTACGCGGTGGGCGCGGTCGCTACTCCGGCTGGCGGGATGGGCATGCCCGGCCTGTACACGGCTACCAACGTGGAGATCGTCGCAACCCAAAACGCCAAAAATGCCCAGGGGGCTGTTGCCGAGGCCTTGGCCGCGATCCTGCGCACACACGGTATTGCGGCCACGATCGTGCCCGAGCCCAGCGCCAATGCCGAGGCAGTGATCCACCTCGGTGGCCTGCAGCGAACGGCCACCCGCGAAGACGCGCTGGCGCTCAACCGCGTCGTCTTTGCAGACGCGCTACGGATCGCCGCGAAATTTGAGGGACACGGCGGCGTCTTCGTTACCGTTCAGGACACTGGCGGCACCTTCGGTCTGCTCACCGAGCCCGGTCCGCGTGCCTGGGCAGGCGGCATCGCCGCCCTCGCCAAGACCGCCGCGCAAGAATGGCCAAAAGCGCAAGTTAAAGCGATCGACATCGCGTTTGAAAAGCAGCCC
This sequence comes from Mycobacterium sp., assembly GCA_003165155.1. GTDB lineage: Bacteria > Actinomycetota > Actinomycetes > Mycobacteriales > Mycobacteriaceae > Mycobacterium. Next base: position 88,262 of record PLSK01000222.1, read on the forward strand.
CCGATTACCGTTGCCGAACACCTCGCTCAGGAATTGTTGGCAGGGGGGGCGGAACTGGAAGTCGGCCTGGGCAGCACCCATGGCCGGGTCGCCATCGTCGCAGGCCCGAGGCAAGTGACCACCCACACGCGTCGCATCGACCATCGTGATGTGATCGTCGTGTCGGGTGGAGCCCGCGGCGTAACCGCCGCTTCGGTGATTGCCCTGGCCGAGCAGACGCAGGCCAGCTTCGTGCTGCTCGGGCGTACCGAACTCGGTGATGAACAGCCTGAGGCGCGCGGGCTGACGACCGATGCCGAACTCAAGCGGGCCCTGCTCACTAGTGCTGCGGCGCAGGGACTCAAGCTCACGCCAAAGCAGTTGGAACAACAAGTTCAACGCATCTTGGCGGACCGCGAGGTGCGAGCGACCGTTGCCGCCCTGACCGCCGCCGGTTCGCGGGTCCGCTACGCCTCGGCCGACGTGCGCGACGCGTCTCAACTCGGCGCACTACTCGACAGCGTGCGAGTCGAATTCGGGCCCATCACGGGGTTGGTGCACGGTGCCGGTGTATTGGCCGACGCTCCTTTGCATAAAAAGACTCTGGATGGATTCGACCGTGTCTTCGAGACAAAGGTCGGCGGTCTTTGCGCGCTGCTGGACGCTACGGCCACCGACGCGCTGAAGCTTGTTTGCCTTTTCTCGTCGGTGGCGGCGCGCAGTGGCAACGTCGGCCAAAGTGATTACGCCATGGCCAACGAGATACTCAACAAGGTGGCTCTAGCGGAACAGGCCCGTCGCGGCCCGGGCTGTCTTGTCCGGGCGTTGGGGTGGGGACCATGGGACTCGGGCATGGTCACGCCCGGCCTCAAGGCGATGTTCGAGTCACGAGGCATTTCATTGATCCCGCTTTCGGACGGCGCACGGGCATTCGTCTCGGACGTTATGGACGCGCATACAGACAGTCCCGAGGTGACCCTCGGAGACGGCGTATTGGCAGGCGTTGCGATGCCTGCCGAGGGCCGGATCGCGCGCGTGGTGGCCCATGTGACGCGCCAGCCTTATCTGCTCGATCACCGTGTCCAGGGCAAGGTCGTGCTCGCCGTCGTGCAAGTCCTGGAATGGTTTGTTCGAATGGCCGAAGCATTGCGACCCGGGCAACGCGTGGATCGCGTTCTCGACCTCAGGGTGCTGCGCGGCGTGACGTTGGCCGATTTCGAGCAGCAGGGACACCCGATGCTGGTGCGCTGCGCGCCGACGGAAGATCAGCCGGATCGGCTGACGTGCACGTTATCCGATAACTCAGGACCAGCTGCCTACTACTCCGCGACGGTCGAGATGGGTTCGGGCGCAACCATTGCACCGGCCAGCCCGATGGCGTCACTCGGCGGTCGCCAGCTGGACCGCAACACCTGCTACAACAGCGACCCACTCTTCCACGGCCCCGCATTTCAGGTCATCCAGAACGTGGACTGCCAGGATTCGAGCGCTACCGCATCCTTATACGGTCTGATCACGGCGGGCTGGCAGGGCGAAGGCTGGGCTACGGATCCAGCAGCGCTCGACGGCTGTCTCCAAGTGGCATTGGTTTGGAGCTTTGAACAGCTCGGCCGCAAAGTGCTGCCACTCAGAGTGGGTGAGGTCGTTCGTTACCGAGCCGGTGCGCTGGGCGAGGAACTGCGATGTGTGCTCTCCAATGGTGACGCCAAGAACAACCGGGCCGTCTGCGACCTTGACCTTGTCGACGCCGATAATCAGCTGGTTGTCAGCATCAAACGACTTGAGTTGTACCCCTACGGAGCCTGATTCAACGATGCCGTGGAGTCGTCGTGAAGTTTGAGCCCATTGCCATTGTCGGCCAGGGCTGTGTCCTTCCTGGCGGCCTGAACCCCGACGCGTTGTGGAAGACGGTCCACGAGGGCCGTGACGTGCTCGGCTCAGCGGAGCCGGGTTATTGGGGTGTATCGGCGGCACACGTCCTCCGAGACGAAAAGGATGCACCCTACTTCGACCACACGTGGTCCGATCGAGGCGGACACGTGCGCGGCTTTGACCAGGTGTTCGATCCCCGTGGATTTCTGCTTGACGCTGAAGAGTTCGACGACCTAGATCCGCTGTACCTGTGGGCCGTCGAGGCCGCCCGGCAGGGTCTTGAAAGCGCCGGCTGGCGCCCCGGCGAAGTCCCGGGCTCAGCCGGGCTTGTTCTCGGCAACTTGAGTTACCCGACGAAGACCATGACGGATCTGGCCGAAAAGGTCTGGCGTGGAGCCGAACACGGAATCGACTGGCGCAATCGCTTCATGTCCGGGTTGCCGGCCCATCTCATCTCAAACGCACTGGGCCTGACTGGAGGTGCCGCAGCCCTCGACGCGGCATGCGCCTCCTCTTTGTATGCAATGAAACTGGCGTGCGATCGGCTGCACGACCGCACCGCGGATGTGATGCTTGCGGGAGGCGTCAACGGCGCCAGCGACTTGCTCCTGCACGTCGGCTTCAGTGCGCTACAGGCACTGAGTCGTTCGGGCAGGTCGCGACCCTTCCACCGGGACGCGGACGGATTGGTGCCTGCCGAAGGCGCGGCCATCCTGGTGCTCAGGAGGCTGGACGACGCGATCGCCGATGCCGACACCATACTCGGCGTCATCCGGGGGATCGGCCTCAGCAACGATGGCCGAGGACGCGGTCTGCTCGTACCGTCGCAAGAGGGGCAAGAGCGCGCGATGCGGCTCGCCTACGAGATGGCCGAGCTTGAGCCGCAAGATATCTCGCTCGTCGAGTGCCATGCCACGGGAACCACGCGTGGTGACCTCACCGAATTGATGAGCATGACGCGCATCTTCGACGGCATGGCGGACGTACCCATCGGATCACTGAAATCCAACCTTGGACACTCCATTACGGCATCCGGGGCCGCCGCCGCCATCAAGGTGCTCGCGGCGATGCGCGCGGGCGTACGTCCACCGACATTGCACGTCGACGATCCGCTGCCGTTCATGGCCGACTCCCCGTTCCGTTTGCTCTCCGAGGCTGAACCCTGGTCATGCAGCGGACCGCGCCGTGCTGCGATCAACAACTTCGGCTTCGGTGGCAATAATGCCCACCTCCTACTCGAAGAATGGATTCCGCCTGCCGACCGGCACAAAACTCAGCCGAGATGGCCGGTAACCGCGCCCCGCGCCGACGATGATATCGCGATCGTGGGGCTCAGTCTGCTAGTTGGAGATGGGCACGAAACCGCTTCGGTAGCAGATCATCTAATGATCTGCCAGCCGATTCCCAGCTCCGACGACAGTGGCGTACTCGAAGCGCGGATGGCCGAAGTCTGCCTTGATCTCACTCAGACCCGTTTCCCCCCAAACGATCTCAAGCAGACACAACCCCAGCAACTCGCACTTCTCGGTGCGGCCCTCAACATCGACGAGCTGATCAAGGGCCTGCCGTCGGACACGACGAGCGTCATTGTCGGGATGGGTTGCGATGCCGAGGTGACGCGATTCGGAGTGCGTTGGCGGCTGGCGGACGAGATCGACGATCCCGGCCAGCTGGCGACAGCGCGCGACGGCGTGGTGCGAGGCTGGACCGCCGCTGGTGTGGTCGGCGCCATGCCGAACATCGTGGCCAATCGGTTGAACAGCCAGTTCGACCTGCGCGGGCCGAGTTACACGGTGTCCAGAGAAGAACTCTCCGGTACGACGGCTCTGGAGATGGCCGCACGCGCACTACGGCGAGGCGAAATCGACGCAGCGGTTGTCGCTGCCGTGGATCTCAGCTGCGAACCCGTACACCAAGCGGCGGCACGGGTGTTGCTCGGACCTGGCGAGCAGATAGCTGGCGATGCAGCCGTCGTTTTCGTGCTTAAACGCGCCGACGACGCACGGCGTGACGGAGATACGGTTTTCGCCACCCTGCCCGCAGACCAAAAACCGCAGGGTGAGTGCCTGCACTTGGGTACCGCGCCCGGTGCACTGAACCTCTCGCCACTCCTAGGCCACCCTCATGCCGCGTCGGGACTGCTTTACGTCGCCGCCGGCGTTCTCTATGGCTTCCTCGGCGTATGGCCAGATGGTGCGCCCTGGACGTCTGACAAGCGTGCCGTCGTCGTCGAGCTGACCGCGCTAGCCAACCAGGAACAGCAAATCGTGCTGGTGCCGCCCACAGCCAACCGTCTCGACGCCAACGAGATCAGCGCGCTGTTCTCACCGGACGCTCCACCCAAAGCAGGGAAGCCCGCGCGGCTGTATTTTCCGGTTCACCTGCCCGACGTTCGGCTCCCGGATCGCGTGCTCGCTCCTCATACTTCAGCGTCAGACCTGGCAGACCAGCCGGCCTACGCGGCGCAACCGGTTCCGGTTTCGGCCGGCGCTAGCAATCGCGATGACCCACCGCCGACGCCGATTCGCACGGCCGCGGCGCGACACCAGACCGACACATCTCAACTGGAGCAGCTCATGACAGCACACCTGCCGGTTCCGCCAGCTCTGCCCAAAGCCGCAGACGCATTGGCGCGGGTACCGCTGGGCGCAGACCTGGTCGCGCAGACACCGCCGGCACCGCTGTCGATCAGTACTGACCTCCGCTCTCGAACGACCGGCGATACGCTCGCTCCAATAGCCGGTGGCAACGGTGTTGGCGCACTCGAGGCACTTCCCCTTCAACCGCATATGCCGTCGACGAATGGCCCGAAAGCGTTGATCCGCAGTGGATTCAACGCAGTCAGTAGCGGCGCCTACAGGGCGATCCAACCCTCTCGGCCCGTCGACAAGGCGGTGCCGACACCGACGGTCAAGCGCGCGCCGGTGGGTCTCACGCTAGACAAGGACGGCCTGCGCGTGCACGCGTCGGGCAAGATTTCCGACATCTACGGTCCGGCGTTCCGCGTGCAAGACGACTACCTTCGACAGGTCCGGATGCCCGAACCTCCACTGTTGCTCGCGGACCGCCTGCTCGGCATTGACGCAGAGCCGGCGACTTCGGGTACCGGAACACTATGGACCGAAACCGATGTCACGGCCGACGCGTGGTGGCTTCATCAGGGTCGGATGCCAGCCGGAATCATGATCGAAACCGGGCAGGCCGATCTCATGCTCATCTCCTGGATGGGTGCGGACTTTGCCAACAAAGGCGATCGGGTGTATCGCCTGCTGGGCTGCGAAGTGACTTACCTGGGTGGCTTGCCTGAGATCGGCGACACCTTGCGGTTCGATATCCACGTCGATGGCCACGCTCGCCAGGGCGACATCCGCATGTTCTTCTTCCACTACGACTGCACGATCGACGGTGTCGAGCGGATGTCCATGCGGAACGGCCAAGCCGGATTCTTCTCCGACGAGGAGCTGGCTGCGTCGGGCGGGGTCCTTTGGCGCCCGGAGGACGAGACTGTCAGCGGTCCAATGGAATCGACACCGTCACAAACGTCGCGCACCTCATTGGATCGCGCCGATCTAGAGGCGATGGCCGCAGGAGAGATCTGGCACACCTTTGGCCACGGCTTCGAGATCGCGGCCAGCCACACCCGCACGCCGAGCATATCGGCCGGCGACATGTTGTTCGTCGACGAAGTAACCCAGCTTGATTTCACCGGCGGTCCATGGGGCCGAGGTTATCTGCGTGCAGTTGCCCACGTAAATCCCGAAACCTGGTACTTCGGCGGTCATTTCAAGAACGACCCCTGCATGCCCGGCACGCTGATGTACGAGGCGACGATGCAGACAATGGCGATCTACATGACGGCCCTCGGCATGACTTTGGAATGCGACGGGTGGCGCTTTGAACCGGTGCCATTCGAAACCTACAAATTGCGGTGCCGCGGGCAGGTCACGCCACAATCACGCGAGCTGGTCTACGAGGTGTTCGTACGTGAGGTTGTCGCCGGGCCCGAGCCCACTCTGTTCGCCGACCTGCTCTGCACGGTCGACGGCTTGCCGGCTTTCCACTGCCGGCGTATGGGGCTGCGACTTTCACCCGGGTCGCCGATGGATCTGGGCGTCGAAGAGCTGGCGGGATATGTCGAACCCAAAGCCGTCGCAAAAGCCGAAGGAATCACGTTCGACTACAAAGCGATGCTCGCCTGCGCGATCGCCAAGCCTTCCCTGGCGGTTGGTCCCCTCTATGAGAAGTTCGATTCTTACCGAAGAGTTCCGCGACTACCGGGTCCGCCTTACCATTTCATGTCTCGGGTCACCGAGGTGGTCGGTGAGCTCGGCGTCGTGAAGTCCGGTGCCGAAGTTGTCGCGGAGTACGACGTGCCCAGCGAAGCTTGGTATTTCGCTGAGAACAAGGCCGCGAACGGGAAACAGACGATGCCGAACGCGGTCCTCATGGAGATCGCATTGCAGCCCTGCGGCTGGCTGGGCGCGTATGTCGGTTGTCCGCTGGACTACGACGTGGATCTCTTTTTCCGTAACCTTGACGGAACGGGGACACAGCACCGGGAGATCACACCTTCGACCGGGACGTTGCAGATCAAGGCCACGCTGAAGAGCTACGCCCAAGCGGGTGGAACCATCATCGTGAGCTTCGACGGTGAAATCCACGCGGATGCTGGACTGATCTACACGTTCGACACAGTGTTCGGATACTTTCGGCGTGAGGCGCTGCAGCAGCAGGTGGGGCTCCCAGTCAGCGACGAGCAGCGTGCCTTGCTGGAGCTTCCCTGCGAGGCGCCGGTCGTCGACTTGCGTAGCCGCCCGGAGGAATTCTTCGGTTCAGGAGCTCGGCTGGCCGACCCGATGCTGTTGATGATCGACCGGGTGACCGGCCGCTGGCCAGCCGACGGAAGCGCCGGCCTGGGCCGGTGGCGTGCCGTCAAGGATGTGAATCCGGCCGAGTGGTACTTCAAGGCCCACTTCTACCGGGATCCGGTACAACCCGGATCGCTGGGCATCGAGATGATGCTCCAACTCATACAGTTCGCGATGCTCGATCTCGGGTTCGGCAAGGAGGCGGGACCGTCAGCGCGCTTCGAGCCGGTGGCGCTGCACGACCCGATCACCTGGCGATACCGCGGTCAGATCGTGCCTACCAACAAACAGATCACGGCGCAGGTGGAGATCACCCGCATCGAGCGCAATGACGACGGCATCCTGGCCGTAGCCGAAGCCTCCCTGTGGCTCGACGGCAAGCGGATCTATAGCGCGAGCAACCTCGGTATGCGCATCACACCCGATGCGCCGGACAGTCAATCTCCGCTCCGCACCGACTTGTCCGCTACGTCTTCCACGTCTTTCTCGTCTTCCACTTCTGAGGCCCTGGCTACCACGGTGGTGGAGACGACCATCGATCCCACCCGGGACACCTGGGTCACCGATCACTGCCCGTCGTATTTAATCCCTTCTCTGCCAATGATGTCGGTGCTGGACCTCTTCGCGCAGGCGGCCAGTCGGGCCGTGGGCCCGGCCAAAGTGGTCGAAGTCGCCGACCTGGAGCTGCTTCGATGGATCGTGGTCGATGGGCCGAGGCGGCTGCGGGTGGTAGTCGAGCCGGTCGAACCGGGACGTTTTGAAGGCCGTGTGGAGTTGTGGCGAGACGCGCCGAACCCGGCGTTGTCGCGCTGGGAGACTCACGCGCGGGCCGTAATCGGCACCGCGGACAGCTACGCGGGTGAACCGACAACTCCCGCCCCATTGAAAGACGCGATCCCATTCGCCAGCCCGTACGACGGCACAGTCTTCCACGGTCCGGCGTTCGCAAGCCTGATGGACGGCGCCCGGATCGGCAGCAACGGTTCATCGGGGACGCTTGCAGTCGAGAGGTGCAAGGTTCCCGCGGGTCAGCAGCAGCCGGGACTTCTCGACGGCGCGCTGCACATCGTTCCGCACACCGCGATGAACGTATGGATTACGGATGGTTCAGACGTCGCGTCATATACGGAGGCCGCGGACTTGACCGTCGGATTCCCGCGTCGGGTGATTTGGGCGCGGTTCTACAGCGACGCCCCCGCGGAGGGGACGGTGGATGTGGAAACCCGGTTTGTCGGGTTTGACGACGCCGATAGCCGCTTGCCGATCATCGATCTATGGCTCAGCGCTGCGGGCAGGCCCTGGGCCCAGATTCGCCTTGTTGAATTCCTAATGGATAAGGGACCTCTCGCTCGGATCAGCGGCCCCAAGCGTCGCGCGTTCGTGGGCGAGCGGCGAGCGGTGCCGGAGGTGTCGTTGGGTGATCGGTTGAGCCATGGGGTGGTCACGCTCGATTCCACGCGTGCGGCAACGCAGGAGTGGTTCAAGGGCACCCTTCAAGCGGTGTACGGCACTGACAGCCAGGGGGATTCGCAGATTATCGACATCGCGACCAAAGAGGCTGTCGCAGATGCCGCTCACAGCGCCATACACCCATCGCAGGTTCACATCGTCGACGGGCAGGTGAGCTGCCCGGCGCTGCCGCTGGAGCGAGTCTCCGTCGAGGTCGAGCAAACAGGTCAGGGTGCATGTCGTGCGAGCGCGTCGTTGCAGACGGACTGGCTACCGGTACGCAGGTGGTCGAACGACAGGCTCGGAATCCAGCAGGGCGGTTTCGGGGATCTTCTGCACTGGGCCTTGCTGTCGCGCTATGTCAGATACGTCATCGTCACGGATCCAGCCGCGATGACAGCGATTCGGGGGCGTCCCGTGCTGTTGTTAGGCAACCACCAAGTGCAGGTCGAGTCGCTTTTGGGCACGACAATCGCGTCGTGGTTGACCGGCACACAGGTCGTCACGATTGCCCATGCCAAACATGAAACCCGTTGGATCGGTGACCTTTTACGGCTCGACGCCGCTGCGGGCTTGGAGCTGGATAGCATCCGATACTTCGATCAGAAGAACCCAAAGCAGTTCTTAAGCCTGATCGAAGAAATCAAGAGCGATACCGTGGCCCACGGCATGTCGACCATGGTGCATGCCGACGGGACTCGATACGTCCGCTCCGGCCAGCGCGTCGAGAGGCTGACATCCACCCTGTTGGATATGGCAATCGAGCTGTCGATCCCAATCGTGCCGATGTACTTCGCGGGAGGTTTGCCCGAGGAGGCATTGGATCAAAAGCTTGAGGTGCCGTATCGCCATGCCGCGCAAGACTATATTTTCGGTCCCCCGATCATGCCCGACGAACTGATCGCGTGGCCCTACGTCGACCGTCGACGCCGGGTCATGGACGCCATCAACGCGCTGGCCCCATACAGCGATGCGCCACACGAGCCGAACTACGCAGTGGAGAACCGGATTGCCGCCGCCGCTCCGGGTGCATCCCCCCTTGAGTCGATATGGGTTTGCCTCGAGGATGCGCTGAATGCGCTTCCGGTGGATTGGCGAGACACGATCAATAGCGACGACTGGACGGGGGCTCGATCAACCCAGCGCGACGCCGCCGGTACCGGTCGGCCATAGGAGAACCGGCACTCGACGACCGCGGCACTTAGTCGCTTTGGTGGCTGTGATGATGGTGGCCATCTGTCGCCTCGGGGGAGCCGCCCATCATCCGCAGCATCGGCATTCCTCCAGTGGTAAAGAACCGCGCAAGCAGTAGTGCCGCGATGACGATGAAGGCGATGTTAAGCCAGGTCGTGTAGTTCCATAAGATTCCCGTCTCCATTACCTTGGTGCTGCGCTGAGTGGGTATGAGATCTGCTGTGCCGAAAAGTAATTCGACAAGATAGCCCGCGACCACCATCGCGGCGTAAAAGGTGCCTAACAGGATCAGCATCATCCTGACGCCGTAGTACTTGCGGTAGATATTCAAGATCGGAATTATCAACAGGTCGGCGAAGATAAACGCGATGACGCCCCCGAAGCTGATGCCGCCGTTCCACAGCACTGCGGCCAGTGGCACGTTGCCAATCGAGCAGACGAAGGAAAAGATCGCCACGATGGGCCCGACGATCGGGCCCCACGCCACCGCCCACCCCGGGTGGTCGGCCAAAAAGAATTTCTGCCAAAACGTTTCGGGCACCCACGCGGCGATCGCGCCGGCGATGAACAGGCCCAGAATCAGATCCCGCAGTATCGCCAGCCACTCCATGACGAACACGTGCGAGACAGAGGTGAAGCCCTCGGCGGAGAAGAGTCGCTGCCAGAACGATCCGTCCCGTTGGATGGACATGTCCATGG